>JASHUE010000123.1:0-2582 GCA_030040195.1 Streptosporangiaceae bacterium
AGGCGCGGCGTTACCTCTCAGAAGGCGGTCATTTCGCCAAGGGCAGCATGGCGCCGAAGATACAGGCAGTCATCGAATACCTGGAGCATGGCGGCGGCGAGGCGCTGATCACCGACCCGGAGCACATCGAGCTAGCACTCCGGGGCCAGAGCGGCACGCGGATCACCGTCCGCTGACTGCGACGCCGTCAGCAGAGCGTAACGGCAAGGCCCCCTTGCGTCGCTTAGAGAGGGGTGAAAGCCCTTACCGCCTCAGCGGCGTGTCCTGGGATACTTGCCGCTATCCGAACGACGTCGGAAAGGTAGTCGTCGATGGTGCTGACGGCGCCGCAGAGCCCGCACCTGCCCGCCGCCGTGAAGGCACGAACGGTCGTGCTGGTCGAGGGGATGAGTGATCAGACCGCGCTTGAGACGCTGGCTGACCGCACCGGGCGGGCACTAAGCGACGAGGGCATCTCGATCCTCGCGATGGGGGGCGCGACGAACGCGGCCAGGTTCGTGGACAGGCTCGGACCGCACGGGCTGGGAGTGCGGCTCGTCGGCCTGTATGACGCGGCCGAGGAACGCCACTTCCGGCGTGCCCTTGAGCGCGGCGGGTTCGGCTCAGGCCTGTCCGGCCCCGCGATCGAGGCACTCGGCTTCTATGCCTGCCACGTCGACCTTGAGGATGAGCTCATCCGGGCGCTCGGTGTCGCGTCGGTCGAGCAGGTAGTCGAGGCCGCCGGCGATCTGGGATCACTGCGCACTTTCCAGATGCAGCCGGCGCAGCAGGGCCGGGAGCCGGTGCGCCAGCTCCGCCGCTTCATGGGCACTCGGTCTGGCCGCAAGAGTCAGTACGCGCGCTTGCTGGTCAACGCGCTCGACCTCAGCCGGGTGCCCCGTCCGCTGGCAGGGGTACTCGGTCAGCTGTGAGGCGGCGAGCCCCGGTCTCGCGGCTCGGCTCACACCGACATCGCCGGCGGTTGGGTCGCCGGAACCGCCGGCGGCCGGTAGGAGAGCCAGGCGTCGGCGAGCCGCCGGACGGCTTCGGTCAGGACCTCTGGCCGGGAAAGGAAGTGCAGCCGCAGGCAGGCCTGGCTCGCCCCGGAGGCATCAAGCCCGCTTCCCGGCAGCACGGCGACGCCGTGGCGCAGTGCCGCCTGCGCGAACGAAGTTCCGTCACCGTGCGGGAGCCGCACCCAGAGGGTCTGCCCGCCGGTTACTGGCGGAACCTCCCAGCCAGGGAGATAGCGAGCCAGGTCGCGGCGCAGGTGGTCGTGTTGCGCTTGCCGGGTAGCAGCCTGTCGGCAGACGATCACGCCGAGCCGGGGGAGCAGGTCGGCCGCAGCCATCTGGGCTATGACATTGCCGCCGAGATCGTGCACCGCCAGAAGCCGGGCAAGCCGGGCGATCAACGGCTCAGGACCCCGCACCCAGCCGATCCGCCATCCGCCCCAGACGCTCTTGCTCAGTGAGCCGACGGAGATCACGCCGTCTGCGTAGGCCGCGATGGGCGGCGGCACCGCCACGCCGGGGAACGCCAGGTCGCTCATCACCTCATCGTCGATCAGCGGCACGCCGGCGGCCGACGCCGCCCCCGCCAACTCCCGCCGGGCGAGGGCGGGGAGCACGGCGCCGGTTGGATTGTGGAACGTTGAGATCACATAGGCCAGCGCGATCGGGCGCCGGCGGGCGGCCGCGGCCAGGCCGGGAAGCCCGACCGGCAGGCAACGCGTTATCGCCGCCTGTTCCCTGAAAGCCTCCAGCGCACCCGGATAGGTGGGCCCCTCCACGGCCACCAGGTCACCGGCCGCGAGCAGGGCGCGGGCCAGCATCGACAGTGCTTGCTGTCCACCGTTGGTCACCAGGATTTGCCCGGGCCGGGTCCGGACGCCCCGGCGCTCGTAGTGGTCGGCGATTGCGCGGAGCAGCGCGGGGTGGCCCGCCGGGTAATAGCCGATGTCGCCCGTGGTCGCGGCGAGCGCGGGCAGGATGCCGGCGAAGGCCTCGGCCAGCTCCGGCGGCGGCGTATCCGGCGCAGCGCAGGCGAGCGGGATCACGTCGTCGCTGGGCTCGAGCAGGTGCAGGAAGAGCGGGGCGCTGGTCGTCGGCCTCGGTCCGGTCGGCTCGGCCCCGGCAACCCGCGTGCCGCTGCCCTGCCGGCGCACAAGCCTTCCGTCCAGGCGCAGCAGGTCATAGGCGGCCACAACCGTCGTCCGCCCGACCGCCAGGGCCGAGGCGAGCGCGCGGTCCGGTGGCAGCGGCTCGCCCGGCGGCAGTTCGCCCTCGTCGATAAGGCGCCGCAGCCGGGCCGCAAGCAGCGCGGGCAGCGGACCCCGGCCCGACGACCAGCGGCCCAGACGGTCGCTCAGCTCAATTGGATTCATCTGCAATCCAATCCTGCCGGATTGGCTCTGGGATCGCCACCCACAGCACGCGAACATGGCCAGGTACCCGTCCGTCTGGAGGATCGCGCCGATGCGAGAGTTCCCGGCCAGCCCGATCACGGCCGTGATCGACGAGCAGCCCGTGTACAACCTGGCCGAGAGCGTCGGCCCGGACCTCACCGTTGCTGATGTGCTGGATCCCGAAACGCTCGCAGGC
>JASHUE010000009.1:0-4559 GCA_030040195.1 Streptosporangiaceae bacterium
AGCACGCCGATGCGACCCCGCCTGCATGCGCCTGCCGCTACGTCAGCCCTGGCCCGTCTGGCCGGATCGCAGGCCGCACGTGACGGTTGCGTTCACCGCGCCGTGATCTGCCATTCTGTGCAACTGGGGTGCCGGATCACAACCACGCGGCTACCCGCCGCAGTCGGCCGCCACTAGCAGGCTCGCGCGCCGCTGGAGCCGGTCGGCCACGGCCCAGAAAACACGAGAACCGGCCGACGCGCCGCTTGCGCCGGAAAAATAAATCCGTACGTGGTGAGCGTCGCACCAGGCCTGGCGATCCGGCTCGACACTGCTCACATTCTCGCTGGTGGGGCACACTGTAGGACCCGTAATCGGCCTGCAACCGCTGCACCGCCGAGTGGCCAGGACCAGGCTCGGCAAGCACTTACCACTAACGAAATTAAAATCAAGTGAGCGGCGTGAGCGGTGGGTCCGGGCTAGACTCCAGTACCGCGCTAACCCGTATTCGTGATCGAAAACGATAAGCAGGCTAACGAATGGCCTCGCAACCCGCTAGCGTCACCGTTCAAGTAGCCGTACAGTCGCCGTCGCGGCTGCTTCGTGACACCTTGTCCTCGTGTCTGGCCGGTCGACCCGACGTCACAGTCGTCGGGACGGTCGAGGAGCCGGACCGTATGCCCGCGCTCTGCGAGCTGCGCCGGCCCGACGTCGTGATCTTCGATGCCGGCCGGCGCGTGGGTGAGATCTGCCGCCCCGTGGACAAGCTCGTGAAGCGGTTCCCCGAGCTCAACGTGATCGTGACCTATCGGGAAGCGGACGAGGAAGACCTCTCGGCGGCGTGCCGGGCCGGAGTTTCCTCGCTTGTGCCGGAATCGCACGGGCTTGAAGCCCTGCTAGCGCTGCTGCGGCGTAAACGCGGCCGGCACGCTCGCCCGAGGCCGAATGGCATGACCGACCGCGAACTTGAGGTCCTCATGCTGGCCGGTTCTGGACATAGCGTGCCGGAGATGGCCGACCTGCTCGGCATCAGCCCGCTCACCGTCGAGAACCTGAAGCGCCGCATTTACGCCAAGCTGGACGTGAATAGCGGCGCTCATGCTGTCTCTACGGCCGCATCCCTCGGGATCCTGGACCAGCGTGCCGCGCCGGCCGCGCGTCGCCGTGAGCCGCCCAGCGAGGACTTCCCGATCCTGACGGTCGTGTCGGGCCAGCCCGGCTCGGCACTTGACCAAGTGGTCAGGAAACTGCTGGGCAGCGGGCACACGTTCGTCTTGGTACGCGACCGGCGGCATGTGTCCCAGGCACACTGGGCGCGCTGGCATCGCGGTCCGATCATCTGCGCTCTGGTGGATCCGGAACCAGGGGACTGGGGGATCGTCGAGGAGCTAAGCGTTCCGGCGATCCTGGTTCACAGCAAGCCGCTGGACTCCGGGGAGGTCGCCGACGCACTCGCCAGCGGCGCGAGCTCGCTGGTTCAGGCCGAGACCATCGAGGACCACTTCCTGTCCGTCCTGCGCATGGCCGGCCAGGGCTACCTCGTTGTGGACTCTAAGCCCATGCGGCCGCTGATCGGCGCGGTACGAGCGCGGTGGGATCGTCAAGCACCGGGCGGCAGCGACCTGCCCGAGCTGACCGCCAGGGAGTGCGACATCCTCCGGTACGGAGCCCAGGGATACTCGATCAGGCAGACGGCCCGGCTGCTCGGGATCGCCCCGAAGACCGTCGAGAACATTCAGACCCACCTGTTCCGCAAGCTGGGCGTACGCAATAGAGCAGGTGCCGTTGCCGTGGCTAGCGCATTCGGACTGCTGCCTGCGACGTCGGCCCCTGGCGCCAGTGCCCCCGCTGCGTCGAGTCCGGCGCCGGACAGCCGGTCGCCGCGCCACCGGCACTGAACCACTCGGGGACAACCCCCGGATCCTCCCGTGACCGAACCCGGCCCGCCGGTCGCCCCTGACCGCACGCTGCCGGGGCATGCGACGATGACAGCGAGATGACCGCGTCCCGGTGATCTCGGTGTTCTCGGATACGAGCAGGGAGTGGCAATGACGCTACTGCGCAGCTACGTGGGTGGAGCCTGGCGGACCCCGACAGGCGAAGGCCGGCCAGTGTTTGACGCGGTCACCGGCGAAGAGGTCGCGCGGATCTCCACCGGCGGCGTGGACATGGCCGCCGCGCTCGAGTACGGGCGGTCGGTCGGCGGGGCCGCGCTGGCCGAGCTGACCTTCCATCAGCGCGCCGCGCTGCTGAAGGCGGTTGGCTCGATGCTGCGCGAGAACCGCGAGGAGTTGTACGCGCTCTCGGCGAAGACCGGCGCGACGCTCGGTGACTCCAAGTTCGACGTCGACGGCGGCATCGGCGTGCTGCTCAGTTACGCCAGCCGGGCTAAGCGCGAGCTTCCCAACGACACCGTCTACTCCGAGGGCGCCCCCGAGCCCCTGGGCCGGGGTGGCCAGTTCCTCGGCCAGCACATACTGACCTCGCTTCGCGGCGTGGCCGTGCAGATCAACGCATTTAACTTTCCGGTCTGGGGGCCGCTGGAGAAGTTCGCGCCCGCATTCCTGGCCGGCGTGCCGAGCCTCGTCAAGCCCGCCAGCCAGACCGCGTACCTGACGGCGCGGCTGGTCGAGCTGCTGGCAGACTCCGGGCTGCTCCCGGCCGGTTCGCTGCAGCTGGTCTGCGGCAGCGCCGGTGATCTGCTGGATCACCTCGCCGAGGAGGACCTGGTGTCGTTCACCGGGTCGGCGTCCACCGCCAGGCAGCTGCGGGCCCATCCAGCCGTCGTGGCCCACGCGGTCCGGTTCAACGCCGAGGCCGACTCGCTGAACTGCTCGATCCTCGGGCCGGACGCTGGGCCGGGCACGGCCGAGTTCGACCTGTACATCGAGCAACTGATCACGGAGATGACGGTCAAGGCAGGCCAGAAGTGCACGGCTATCCGGCGCGCCTTCGTTCCCTCCCACATGATCGATGCGGTGATCGAGTCCGCTGCGGGGCAACTATCGAAGGTCGTGGTCGGCAATCCGGCTGACCAGAGCGTCCGGATGGGTGCGCTCGCCAGCCTGGAGCAGCGCGAGGAGGTCCGCCGCAGTGTGAAGTCGCTGCTGGCGGGCGCTCGGCTGGTGTACGGCGACCCGGAGCACGTGCAGGTCGTGGGCGCGGATGCCGAACGCGGCGCGTTCATCTCGCCGCTGCTGTTGCGGGCGGACGACGCTGGCCGGGCCGAGCCGCACGAGATCGAGGCGTTCGGCCCCGTGGCCACCGTCATCGGCTACGACAGCGCCGCGCAGGTCGTCGAGCTGGCCGCCCGCGGTCTCGGGAGCCTGGCCGGATCAGTCGTGACCGGGGATGCACAGTTCGCCCGCGACGTCGTGCTGGGCTGCGCTCCATGGCACGGGCGGCTGCTGGTACTCGACAGCGACGACGCCGCGGAATCGACTGGTCACGGCTCGCCGCTGCCCGCGCTGGTCCACGGGGGTCCTGGACGGGCCGGCGGCGGCGAGGAGATGGGCGGGGTCCGCGGCGTGCTGCACTACATGCAGCGCACTGCGGTTCAGGCCAGCCCGAGGGTGCTGGCTGCGGTCACCGGCAACTGGGTTCCGGGTGCTGCGCGTGACGCCGAGGGCATCCACCCGTTCCGGAAGTCGCTCGCCGACCTCCGCCCCGGAGACACGGTTGTGGCTGGGCCGCGGCGAGTCACGCTCGAGGACATCGAGCACTTCGCCGAGTTCACCGGCGACACCTTCTACGCGCACATGGACGAGGAAGCAGCGCGGGCCAACCCGTTCTTCGACGGGCGGGTCGCGCACGGGTACCTGGTGTTGTCGTTCGCGGCCGGGCTGTTCGTCCAGCCGGATCCCGGCCCGGTGCTGGCCAACTACGGCCTGGAGAACCTGCGTTTCCTGACTCCCGTGTATCCGGGGGACGAGCTGACGGTTACGTTGACCTGCAAGCAGATCATTCCGCGGGAGGACGCCGCACACGGCGAGGTGCGCTGGGACACCGACGTCACCAACCAGGATGGCGTGTCAGTCGCCAAGTACGACGTGCTCACGCTCGTCGCGAAGGAGTGGCCGTCGGCTTAGCAGGCTCGGCGTGCCTTGCTCGGCCGGCCTGGTCCGGCGCGGCCCGGTGTTGCGGGTGGGCCCGGTGTTGCGGGTCGGCCCGGGTCAGGTGAATCACGGCCATACCCCGCTCGCGCGCCTGCAGCATCCGGCCGTGGCCAGACCATTCGCCGGCCCGCACTGCCCCAGGCGGTCTTGCTGACGGCGAGAAGTGCCACAAATCACACTCAAGCGGCGGTGCCAAATCGGTCAAATTACTTCTGCTCGCGGCGGCTGGGTGCGCTGATTGTCGCTAGGGCGACACCGGACTTCCCCAGCCGCGGCGAGGGCGCGTCGAGCCCTGCTGGAGCCCGGGGATCTACCAGTCGCGCGGGCCCGTGCCGGTGCCTGTGCCGAATGATCCATGGCCTGACCTGCTGCGACGCGGTCCGTAGTGCCGCCGCCAGATGCTTAGTCCCACGAGCAGGGCCACGATCAGCAGGACCAGGAAGGGGCCAAACGTGGGGATGCTCC
>JASHUE010000124.1:0-6883 GCA_030040195.1 Streptosporangiaceae bacterium
CCAAGCGCGTCTACATCGGCGTCGACGACGACGCGGCCCGTGCGCGGGATCGCGTGAACGCCGCGATGGAACGTGTCTACGGGCGGCGCGTCCCTGACATCGAGGCGGCGGCTATTGCCGGAACCCCGGACGAGTGCGTCCGCGAGGTGTGCGCGGTCGCCGCCGCCGGGGCCGAGCTCATCCTGTTCACCGCGGTCTTCGAGCCGGCTGAGCAGGCCGAGCGCCTGGCCGCCGAGGTCGTCCCGCGAGTGTCGGCGGACGGCTGATCACCGCTGCGCGGCCGGACCTGGCGGAAGGCCTACTCGGCGCCAATGGCGGCGGCCGTGGACCCCATCGGGGCCATCGGGTCGATGCCGAGCTTCCGGTGATCCCAGGACCGGACTCGCTGCGGAACGAGCTTGACCACGATGCGCTTGTTCATCATGAACTCGACGATGGATCGCGCATCCTCGGTATAGGGCGCGGTGTATCGCTCGTACACGCTGACCGCAGCCGCCCAGTACTCGTCGCCGTCGGCCTCCTCGAGGATCGTCCCGGTGCCCTCGAGCGAGACACCGCGCAGGGTGTCGTAGGTGTTGCCCGCTTCGACCATGAAGACCATCCGCGGGTCCCTGCGCAGGTTCACCGCCTTCTGGGACTTCGCCTTGGTCTCGATGTAGACCGCATCACCGATGAGCCCGTACCACATCGCGACGACGTGCGGCATTCCGCCGGGGCCGATGGAGGCGACCGTAGCGGTCCGGCTGCGACGCAGGAACTCGGCCACTTCGGCGGAGGTCATGACGATCTGTGCGCGCTGATTCGTGCCCATGCGACTCCCGGCCGATCGTTCAGTCGACAAACCTCGACAACTCTACCGTGCCCGGATCAAGCTGTACTGAATATAGGAACGGCGTATAGGAAAGGTGTCTAGGCTGATCAGGTGGCGATTTCCGGCGCTGGGAAGCTGGGACAACCCGCCGGAGATGCCGGTCTGCGAAGCTCACCCCCGGGCGAGCCCGCCGTTGCTCAGCAGGAGCTGGCCGTTGATCCACTTTCCCTCAGGCGAGCACAGGAAGTCGACCAGGTGCGCGGTGTCCTGCGGCGTGCCGAGGCGGCCGGCCGGGGTCTGCTCGATGATGCGGGCCTTGAGGTCGTCGCTCATCCAGCCGGTGTCGACCGGCCCTGGGTTTATCACGTTGGCGGTAATGCCGAGGTGCGCAAGCTCGCCTGCGGCCGCCAGCGTGATGCGGTCCAGGGCGCCCTTGCTCGCGCCGTAGGGGACGTTTCCCTCCGTGTGATCGCTGGTGAGCGCGATGATCCGCCCGGTGCCGCGCGGGCCGTTAAAGTGCAGCGCGAACTCGCGGATCAGCAGCCAGGTCGCCCGGGCGTTGACGGCGAAGTGCCGGTCGAAGCTCTCGACCGTCGTGTCCAGCAGACCGGAGTCGACGGACTCGCAGTGGCACATGACCAGCGCGGTGACGTTTCCCAGGCGGCCCCGCACATCGTCGAAGACTCGGGCCGGGACGCTGGTGGCGGCGAGATCGGCCTCGATCGACAGCACGCCGGCTCCCCTGGCCGCGAGATCGGCGCTGATCGCCGCCGTTGCTCCCGGCTCCGCGCCCCAGGGCATCCGGTCGTCGTAGGCGGTCAGGTAGGTGAACGCGATATCCCACCCGGAGTCGGCCAGCTGGCGGGCGATGGCCGCGCCTATGCCGATCGTCCGTCCGGCACCGGTAATGAGCGCCACGGGCCGGCCATCGGCGGGAACGCCGCTGCCCGACCCCTGGCTCCGCGGGTCGGCCCTCATACAGTGATCATCGGATCGGGCCAGCCACGGCGGCAACCGATATCCTCAGCCGGCGCGGCCGCTCCGCCGGGCGCACCGACCCGTCCGCCACCGGATCCGCAGCAGCCCGCCCCGGAATGCGAAGCACCGGGCCAAGCAACGCGCGGCGCGCCCGCCGGAGTTCCCGACGGCACCGGTCAGCCGTGGCTGGCGACCAGTGCCGAGGCGACCGCGAGCACGAACGCGCTGGCAGCCACGGACACGTGCAGCGTGAGCAGACGGCCGGGAAACGGCCACGCGGCTCTGGCGTGGCGCCGGCGGGCCAGGTTGTTGCGGGCCTGCCAGGCGAGGCCGAGGGCGATGGTGACGAGCTGGATGGCGACCGCGGTCCAGGCCATTGGCCGGTAGTGGACGAACGTGAACATGGCCCAGAATGCCAGGCCGGTTACGCCGAGCGCCGGATGCGCGAATTCCAGCAATGGATGCTCGCCGGGCGGTGTCGGCACCCTGGCGTGCGGAACCGCTGGCGGCCCGCCGTCGGCCCTCAGCGGAATGGCGCCGATCCTCGCCGCACCGCTCGCGGCAGGCTGAGCGGCGAGGGAGGGCTGGGCCTGAACCTTGGAGGCGGGCGAGTCCCCGGCGGCGAGCCGCCGAGCGGCCCCGCCGGCGCGCAGCAGCGCCAAGCCCGCGCCGGCAGTGGCGAACCACAACACGAGCACGACGATCGCCAAAGCCACTCCCTAGCCTGTCGCTTTCGCTCCAGGCGCCAGGCTAGCCGACTACACGCCGTAGGTGAGCTGCCGGGGTTGGCCGGCCTGCAGTTCGTTCGGCCACATGCGCCCGGCAGCGGATCTGGCGGCGGGCCCGATCAGATCCGCGCCAGGGTCACGCCGTTTTCGTGGCCGCGAGCCGGCCAGCCGGACCCGGGGCTGCCGTGACCAGTGTGACGAACGAGACTAGGCCGCCATTTCTCCCGCGCGGCAGGACAGCCACCAGCGCCGACAGCCGAAACACCGCCAACGTGTCTTTGAACTGCAGTGATCACTTATAGTCATCATTCGATTCTCCCTTGTAGTATCGCGCGCATGGAGTCCATGCTCTGCCCCGTGCTGATCGACCGCAGCGCCGAGCTCGCCGCGCTGACGGCCGCGCTCGAGGCAGCAGCCAGGGGGCACGGCAGCACCATCTTCGTGACCGGAGATGCCGGGATAGGGAAGTCGAGGCTGGCGCGAGACCTGTCGGTCCGGGCCGCCGCCGAGGGCTTTCATGTGCTCACCGGGCGCGGAACGGAGTCGACGGTCCCGGTGGCATACCGGCCCGCCGCCGAGGCCCTTATGGGAGCCGCGCGTGATGGCATCGAGCCCGACTCCCGCGGTCTCGCCCAGTACCGGGCGGCGCTCGGCGCGCTGGTGCCCGAGTGGAGCGAGCCTGGCGACACCGGTGCCGAGATCTCGCCGGTCATCCTCGGCGAGGCCGTGCTCCGCGTCCTGGCCCTGCCGGGCTGGAAGGGGGGCCTGCTCGTTCTCGAGGATCTGCACTGGGCCGATCCGGAGACGCTCGCCATCGTGGAGTACCTCGCGGACAACGTCGGATCGACCAATGTGCTCTGCGTGATCACCCAGCGCGACGGGGGCGGATCTGCCTCCGCCGACTTGCTCCAGGCCCTTACTGCCCGGCGAGCCGCGAGCCGCGTCGAGGTTCCCCGGCTGAAGCCGGGCGCGGTCGGGGAGATGGCTGCGGCCTGCCTGAACGTGCAGGAGGTGCCGGCCGACATCCGCGGCCTGCTGGCCGACTGCGACGGCCTGCCGTTTGCGGTGGAGGAGATCCTGGCGGCCGCCGTCTCCTCGGGCGAACTCGTGCGGGGTGAGCAGGGCTGGCATGTCAACAGCGACGTCTCTACCGGCGTGCCCGACTCGATCGTCGGATCGGTGCGTAACCGGCTGGCGGCCTTGGGCCCCGCGGTCACGAACGTCATCGTGTCGGCGGCGATCCTGGGCAGGCAGTTTGACTGGACGCTGCTGCCGAGGGTTGCGGGCGTGTCCGATGCAAAGGTCCTGGAGGCGCTGCAGCGGGCGCGCGAGGTCCAGCTCATCGAGCCGGTCGGTGCCGAGTCTGGCCGGTTCAGGTTCCGCCACAGCCTGACCAGGGACGCGATCGTGTCAAACCTGCTGCCCCCCGAGCTAGCTGCCCGGTCCGCCGCGGCCGCGGATGCCATCGAGGAGGCGCACCCTGGCTTGCCCGGCGAGTGGTGCGAGCTGGCTGCCGAGCTGCACGCCGCGGCCGGCGAGCCTGCGGCTGCAGCCCGTTTGCTGCTGATGGCGGGCCGCCGCTCGCTGCGCCCTGGTGCGATTAGCAGCGCGATCGCGGCGCTGGAAGACGCGCGCAAGCTGCTCGCCGCGTCCCCGCGCCCCGAGCCCGACGTCGACCTCGAGATCGATGAGGTGCTGACCGAAGCACTGGCAGTGTCTGGCGACTACGACCAGCTCGTTCCGGTAGCAGACGACCTCGTCGCCAGGCTCGCGGCTTCCGGCGCGGATCCGCGGCGGCAGGCCCTGACCATGCTGAGAGTCGCCAGTACCAGGCCGGAGGATCACCTGGGTGCGGCGATTGCGCAGCTGGCCGCGGCGGAAGACATCGCGGGCCAGCTGCAGGACGTCGAACTTTCCAGCAGGATCGACGCCGTGTCGGCCCGCTGCGCCCTGGCCGGAGGCGAGCTGGACCGGGCCGAGGAACTGGCTCGGCGCGCACTCGCATCGGCCGAGCGAGCCGGGCTCTCCGGGTGGGCGGCTGACGTCGGGTTCGCGTCGCTGGAGGTGATCGGCCGACGCGAGCGGATGCGCAACCTCCCCGCCGCGCGCGAAGCGTTCGAGCGCGCACGCCAGATCGCCGACAGGACGGAACGAGGCGTGCTACGCATCCAGGCGCTGCATGAGCTCAGCACGATCGACATGCTCGAAACCGGGTCGGCAGGGCGGCTGATCGAGGTACGTGAGCTGGCCCACCATGCCGGAGTGGTCCCCACGGCCACCTTGATCGAGCTCCAGCTCGCGAATCTGTGGAGCCTCGGCACGGAACTGGACCGGGCGCTCGCCGCGGCCCGGCAGTGTGAGCGGTCGGCCGCCCAGCTCGGGATAGCGCAGCTGGAGGCCATGGGCCTTGTGCTCCAGGCCAACGTCCACGCGATCCGCGACGAGCGGCAGCTGGCCGAGCGGGCAATCCACCGGGCCGAGAAGGTGATCGACGACCAGCACCCGGAGATCATGTTCACCGTCTGGGGCCAGTCCAGAGTGCTGGTATCCCTGTTCCGCGACGACCTGCCGCGGGCATTCAAGGCAAGCCAGACGGGCATGGCGTTCGGCCTGCAGGCAAAAACGTCGCCGGCGCGCGCGCAGAACTTTTACTCGGCCCTGCAGTCGCCGGTCCTGGCCCCGCGGCGTGCCTGGGGCTTGTGGGTCCTGCTGCAGACTGTGTGCGGTGACGGAGGCAGGCAGGCGATCGAACAGGCGGAGAATTCCGACGTCGCCGTGAGCTGGAACAAGGGCTGCCTGGCATACGCCGAGGCGGTCCTCGAGGGCCGCGAGAGACGCGTCGAGCGAGCCGCCGTCCTGGCCCGCGAAGGGAACGACCATTTCGCACCTTTCGCGCCATGGTGGAACCACCTCGCCCGCAGGCTGGTGGCTCCGGCGGCGCTGGAGGACGGATGGGGAGACCCCGTCGCCTGGATGCGGGAGGCGGCCGCCGAGTTCGACGCGACATCGCACGATCGGCTTGCCTCCGCGTGCCGGGGAATCCTGCGCCGGGCCGGGGAACGCGTGCCCAGATCGGGGCGCGGCACTGCGAAGGTGCCGCCGCAGATGCGCCGGCTCGGCATTACGAGCCGGGAGATGGACGTTTTCCTGCTCGTAGCACGAGGTTTTTCGAACACAGAGATCGCGGCCAGGCTCTATATCTCGCCCAAGACCGTGGAGACCCACATCGCCAGCCTCGTCGCCAAGACGGGCCAGGCGGGCCGGCGCGAACTCGTGGCCCACGCTGCCCGTTTCACCCAGTCGTGACCCGGTTGATTTATCTAGATAAATCGGCCTCTTGCCGCATCGGACCCTGCGCCCGTCCCCAACCGTTCCTTAACTCAGGTGGCCGCGCGCGGTAGCTCAGGCTCTGCCTGATGTGCCTGAGGCGGTAATCAGCCAGTCTTACTGCTGGGTAACACCCAACCAGCACCCGGCCCCCCAACCGGCAAACCCCCGAATGCAATCGGTTGCGGCTGGCGGAGCCCCAGCGGACTAGGAGGACCCGTGACAGTCGACACTGCTGTGGACGTGACGGCTCATGAACATGTCCAGGCCAGCGACAACCTCACCCGGTTCGAAGCCGAAGCGATCCCGTACATGCGGCAGATGTTCCCGGCAGCCCTCCGGCTAACACGCGATCGCTGCGATGCCGAGGATCTCATCCAGGAAACCTTTGCCAGGGCCTACCTGAAGTTCCACCAGTTCACGCCCGGCACCAACCTGAGGGCGTGGCTGCACCGCATCATGTTCCACGCCTTCTACAGCAGCTGCCGCAAGCGGCGCACGCGGCCGGCTGAGACCCTGACAGGCGATCTCCTGGAGGCCGCCGAGTCCCAGGCCGGACGCGCGGCTCAGGGCCGCTCAGCCGAGGAAGAGGCTCTCGACAACCTGGCCGGCTCCCGCGTGATGCGGGCGCTGGGCGAGTTGCCGGACTGCTTCAAGACCGTGCTCTACCTCGCCGACGTGCAGGGATACCGGTACAGCGAGATTGCCGAGATCATGGGCACTCCGATCGGGACCGTCATGTCGAGGATCCACCGCGGACGGCACATGCTCAGGGCCAGGCTGCTCGGCCAGGTCAGGCCGCAGGCCGAGGCTGGGCCGGTCGACGCGGCAGCGGAGCCGACACTGCGCGAGGTCGCGACCCTGCGGGGCCTCGAGCCCGCCACTGGCACCGTTCCCGCCCCGGCGACCGAGTCGGTCGCGCAGGTCACGTCCGGCGGCCCGGCCGAGGAACGACTCGCGGCCTGACGCTGGCAGTGCCCAGCTCCGGGTAGGCGCGGTTGGTTGCCTCCGAGACCAACCGAGACCCGGCGAAGCTGGC
>JASHUE010000125.1:0-4607 GCA_030040195.1 Streptosporangiaceae bacterium
GGGCGAACGGGGCCTGACTCCCGGGTTCCTGACCCACGCGCTGGCCGCGCACCTCGACGGAGCCCAGGTGACGGCCCTGCAGACCACACCCGTCGGCACGGGCCAGGTGTCCGATAGCTGCCGGCTGCGGCTGACCTACGACCGTCCCGTGAATCTCCCCGAGACGCTCGTCGCCAAGGTCCCGGCCGCGGACCCGGCCAGCCGCAACGCGGCCAGGGTCTTCCGAACCTACGAGATTGAGGCCAGCTTCTACAGCCAGCTGGCCGGCGGGCTGCCGGTCGCTCTGGCCACGTGCTACTACGCCGGCTACGACGCGGAGCCGGACGAGTACGTCGTGCTGCTCGAGGATCTCGCGCCCGCCTGCCCTGGTGACCAGCTCGCCGGCATTACCGCGGACCAGGCCGCCAGCGCGATCGACGAGCTTGCCGCGCTGCACGCGACCGGCTGGGCCAGCCGTGCACTGGCCGAACTGCCATGGCTCAACCGGTCAAGCCCCGAGGGCGCGCAGCTGATGACCGCGGCGGTCACCGGCATGTACCCAGGCTTCCGGGATCGCTACGGCGCGCGCCTCGAGCCGGAAACGCTGCCCCTGATCGAAGACTTCCTGCCGCGGACGGCCGGCTACCTGGCGAACAGGGACGGGCCGCGCACGATCGTCCACGGCGACTTCCGCGCGGACAACCTGCTGTTCGGTCCCGCCCGGCCGGTCGTGCTCGACTGGCAAACCTGCAGCTTCGGCGCCGGCCCGGCCGACCTGTCCTACTTCCTGGCCTCCAGCCTGCGGACACGGGACCGGCAGCGGCATGAGGAGGACCTCGTTCGCCGCTATCACTCCCAGCTCACTGGCAAAGGGGTGCAGCTGAGCTGGAACGACTGCTGGAATGACTACCGCCGGTATGCCTTCGGCGGCATCGTCATGGACATCATCGCGGCCATGTTCGTGCAGCAGACCGAGCGCGGCGACGAGATGTTCGCGGCGATGGCCAACCGCCACGCACGGCACGCGATCGACCTGGACTCCCTCCGGCTCCTGCCGGCGCCGGGCTGACACCGCCGACGAACAGGTGCCGCACGTCCCGGCGACTGCCCACACGTCAGTTGCGGCATGATCTTCGCGACGCCTTTCACAGCGGGAACTGGGTTGTATAAAGGACTGTCGACCCGGAGCATCTCGGAGGTACCCATGGCGGATGCAAAGAAGTGGAGCGAACTCAGCGACGGTCAGCGCAACGCGATCAAGATTCTCGCGGTTTCCGAGTTCGTCCTCAAGATCCTCATGCTGGTTGACATCAAGCGCCGGCCGGCGAGCCAGATCCGCGGCCCGAAAGCGGCCTGGCGCCTCGCGGCGGCCGTCAACACCATCGGGCCTGTCTCCTACTTCCTGTTCGGCCGCAAGCGCGGTTAGTCCGCGCCGCCGGCCAGCGGTCGTTCGCGCCGGAGCCGCCGCCCGGCGGCAGCATCGACGCCGGGCTTGCTGGCACTGTCGTACCTGCCGGGTACCGTCGCGATAACACCGACGATCTAGCTCGTCTGGAGGGATCGTGGAACGTCCGGTGATGACGGTGACCAGCATCGTGCTCGACGCACCCGACCCGGCAGAGCTGGGCGCGTTCTATCGCAGGCTGCTCGGCTGGGAAGTGCGCTCGCAGGAGCCAGGCTGGATGACCCTCCGCGCGCCCGGCGGCGGGGCCGGGCTGGCGTTCCAGGAGGAGAGCCGGTACGCACGCCCGGTCTGGCCGGCCGGCCCCGATGATCAGCAGATGATGACGCATCTCGACATCGAGGTGCAGGACTTGCAGGAGGCGGGCGCGCACGCGATCGCGTGCGGGGCAACGCTCGCCGGGTACCAGCCGCAGCAGAACGTCCGCGTGTACCTGGATCCCGCAGGCCACCCGTTCTGCCTGTGGGTGGCCGGGTAGCGTACCGAATTCACGGGCCCGGCCAGGATGCCAGCCGCGCCGGGAGTAGTGACCCGGTGGCGGCCGGCGTGGAATCGCCGCAGACCTGCGAGTGGCGCCTGACGGTGTCGGCTCCCGGTTTCTAGCCGGTCGCGCGGGCCGCGCTGCGGCCAGCGGTCCGGCCGGAGAACAGGCAGCCGCCGAGGAACGTGCCCTCTAGCGCACGGTATCCGTGCATCCCGCCACCCCCGAAGCCCGCCACCTCGCCCGCCGCGTACAAGCCGGGAACGGGCTCACCGTCAGCGCGGAGCACCTGCCCGTCGAGATTGGTCTGCAGGCCCCCGAGGCTCTTGCGGGTCAGGATGCGCAGCCGCACGGCGATCAGCGGGGCCGACGAAGGGTCAAGGAACTTGTGCGGCTTCGCCACCCTGATCAACCTGTCGCCCCGGTACCGGCGCGCACCGCGCACAGCGGCGAGCTGCATGTCCTTGCTGTAGGGATTGGCGAGTTCACGGTCATGGGCCTCGATCTGGCGCCGGAGGTCAACCGGATCGATCAAGTCCTCGCCGGCGAGCTTGTTCATCCGGGTGATCAGGCCGTCCAGGCTCGTCTCGACCACGAAGTCCTGGCCATGCCGCATGAAGGCCGCCACCGGCCCGGGCGCCCCGGACTTCACCCGCTGCAGCAGCTTGGCGATGCTCTTGCCGGTGAGGTCGGGATTCTGTTCAGACCCTGACAGCGCGAATTCCCGCTCGACGATCTTCTGAGTCAGGACGAACCACGTGTAGTCGTGGCCGGTGGCCATGATGTGCTCGAGCGTGCCGAGGGTGTCGAATCCGGGGAACAGCGGCACCGGCAACTGACGCCCCTCGGCGTCGAACCACAGCGACGAGGGGCCCGGCAGGATCCGGATTCCGTGCAGCGGCCAGATCGGGTCCCAGTTCTGGATGCCCTCGGTGTAGTGCCACATCCGGTCGGGGTTGATGACGTCCCCGCCTGCTGCCTCGCTGATGGCCAGCATCCGGCCGTCGACGTGATCGGGCACCCCGGACAGCATCTCGCCCGGCGGATGGCCCATTCGCGCTGGCCAGTACTTGCGCACGAGGTCGTGATTGCCGCCAATGCCGCCCGAGGTGACCAGCACGACCTGGGCGTGCAACTCGAAGTCACCCGTCACCGCGCGCGAGCTCGACTGACCGCGCGCGGCCCCGGACGCCTCCAGGATGCTGCCCCGCACGCCGTCGACGGCGCCGCCGCTCACAGTCAGCTCGTCCACCCGGTGCCGGAACCGAAGCTGCAGCCGTCGCGTCTCGGCGGCTGCCCGGACGGCCTGCTCGAAGGGAGCGAGTACGCCCGGACCGGTGCCCCAGGTGATGTGGAACCGGGGGACGGAGTTGCCGTGCCCGGTGGGACCGTAGCCGCCACGTTCCGCCCAGCCCACGATGGGGAAGAACCGGACGCCCTGAGCGTGAAGCCACGAGCGCTTCTCGCCCGCGGCGAACCCCACATAGGCCTCGGCCCAGCGGCGCGGCCACTTGTCCTCGGGTCGGTCGAACGCGGCACTGCCCATCCAGTCCTGCAGCGCCAGGTCGTAGCTGTCATGGATGCCCATTCGCCGCTGCTCGGGGGAGTCGACGAAGAACAGCCCGCCGAAAGACCAGAACGCCTGGCCACCCAGCGATGCCTCGGGCTCTTGCTCCAGCACGATGACCCGCCGGCCCGCAGCCGCTAGCTCGGCCGCCGCCACCAGGCCAGCCAGCCCGGCACCGACAACTATGGCGTCAGCATCCAGCGTCATGGCTGGTCATGCTACTTCGCGCCGGGCGCGCTCCCAAGGCCGGGCGCGCGCCCGCGACGGTCACGCCTGGGCAGGCGACGGCACCGCCCGCCGGGCGTCGAGCAGGGAAGGGTCGCTGGCCATGAACAAGTCGAACTCGTCGAACCGCCAGCCGGCCGCCAGCAGCGGACGGACGGCCGGGTGCGGAGCGGGCAGGCTGATGCGCACGACATCGCCGGGATCACCGATGCTCGCCAGCACGGCCAGCACCGCGGCCGCGGCCGCGCCGTCATCGGCGCTCGCGGACATGGCCAGGTGGACGACGCCAAAGTCCTGTGGCGGGCCGGCGACCGTGCCGGCTGCGCGCGGCTCGCCTTCGAGGCTCGCAGTCAGGGACAAGCCGCCCGGCCGGGCCGCCCACGCGCGGTGATCGGCGGTGCGCTCGACCCCGGTCCAGCTCAGCTCAAGCTCGCCGACAGCGTCGGGCGTGGCCTGCGCGACGCTCCACCCGGCCGGCATCGGGACGCCCCCGGCCTCACCGTGCAGATACAGCAACGGCCACCACGCGTCAACGCCGAAGCGGGTGTACAGCGGGATTGCGTGCGCGTGCAGGCTGCTGAACGTCATCCGCCTGCGGGCTCCGTCCCACAGTTCCGACAGCATGGCCTGGCCGATGCCCGACCCATGCGCTGCCGGGTCCACGAACAGGTCACAGAGCATGCTGACCTCGCTGCCACCGGTCCCGATCCGCTGGACGGCACCGAAGCCGACCAGAGCATCATCCGCGACTGCGACCACGACGCGCCCGCCACGCATCAGATGCCGGACGTAGAGGGGGTTCGCGCCACCCCAATCCTCGTGCTGGCCGGTCCCGGCGGCGACGGCGGCTATGCCCGCCAGGTCAGCGTCCTGCGCATCGCGCACGCTCAGGC
>JASHUE010000126.1:0-4307 GCA_030040195.1 Streptosporangiaceae bacterium
ATTCCCTGCAGGGAATTGCCGCCTGTCACCGACGCTTCGCACGATGGCGGACATGGATAACGACATTCGACTCGGCGTCCTGGTGCCCGTCGGCCAGGCCCAGTGGGGCGCGGGAACCGACCCGCGCCAGCTCATCGACTTCGCCGTCAGGGCCGAAGAACTCGGCTACGACTCGCTGTGGGTCAACGACTTCCTGCTGACCCCGCGCATTGAGGCCCTCACCATGCTGGCCGCCGCCGCGCCGGTCACCACGACCATCACCCTCGGGACGGCGGCGCTGCTGCCGGTACTGAGGCGCCCGGTGCAGGCCGCGCAAACGCTCGCCTCCATCGACCTGCTGTCGGGCGGGCGCCTGGTCCTCGCCGTCGGAGCCGCATTCGGCGGCCGGTTCGGCGTACCGCAGCACGAGCTCTCGGGCGTCCCGTGGGAACGACGATTCACCCGCCTCGACGAGACCATCGCGCTGTGGCGTCAGCTGTGGACCAGCCCGGACGCCAGGTCCTTCCACGGAGAACTGCTCCACTTCGATGAACTGCCGCCGATGACGACTCCCTACCAGGCCGCTGGCCCGCCGATCTGGCTCGGCGGCGGCTCACCGTCCGCGCTGCGGCGGGTGGGCCGCACGTACGACGGCTGGCTGCCATACCCGCCCGAACCGGCGGCCTATGGCGAGGGACTCACGGCCGTGCGCGCGGCGGCCGCAGACGCGGGGCGGTCGGCGGCTGAGATTACTCCGGCCCTGTTCGTGAGCGTCGTGATCACCGATTCGGTGTGCAGCGGCCGCGCGGCGCTCGAGGAGTTCAGCCAGGCCAACTACGGCCTGCCGGTTGACGAGCTGCAGACCATCCAGGCCGTGGCGGCCGGCCCGGCCGAGCACGTCGCCGCGCGGCTGCGCGAGTACGTGGCGGCCGGGGCCCGCCACCTCGTTGTCCGGGTCGCCACCACCAGCCTGGCAAGCCAGCGCGAGCAACTGGAGCAGATCATCCGGCTCCGAACGGCGCTCCCGGCCGATACCGGCACCTGAGCGAGGACCCGGCTCGAAGGCGGCGCTGCCCCACCCGGCGGCGCCGCCCTCCATTCGGGCGCTAGCCTGACGCATGCCCGAGCTACCAGAGGTTGAGACGGCCCGCGCGGTCATCGAGCGCGCCGCGCTGGACCGAGTGATCGCCGACGTCGACGACAGCGACACCTACGAGTGCCGCCCGCACAAGCCGGGCGAGATCCGGACGGCGCTCCTCGGCCGGCGGCTGACCGCGGTTCACCGTCGGGGCAAGAGCGTGTGGTGCGATACCTCCGGCGTGGCCAACCCTGGCCCGGCCGGCCCGGCGCTCGGCATTCACCTGGGCATGTCGGGCAAGATCGTCATCACCGACCGGCAGGGCGACGAGCTGGAAGGCGGCGATTACTGGGAACGAGGTCGGGCCCTTGGTGACCACCGCTACACCAGGTTCAGCCTGACCTTCGCAGATGGAGGGCGGCTGCTGCTGATCGACCCCCGTCGGCTCGGCCGGGTCAGGCTCGATCCGCCCGTCGACGTGCTTGGTCCCGACGCGCTCACGATCACGCCGAAGCAGTTCAGGGCCGCCTTCAGCAAGGGCACGGCGCCGGTGAAGGCACGCCTGCTCGATCAGCACGCGATCGCGGGCATTGGCAACCTGCTGGCCGATCAGATCCTGTGGCAAGCGAAGATCAACCCGGCGCGGCCCGTCGGCGAGCTCACCAGCGCCGACGTCAACCGGCTGCTGAAGGCCGTGCGGAGCACGCTGCAGAGCGCGGTGGGCGGCGGGGGCGTCCACATCTTGCCCATGATCGAGTTCCGCGCGCCCGGTGCTGCCTGCCCCCGGTGCGGCGCCCCGATGGCGCATGGCACCGTCGGCGGCCGGACTACGTGGTGGTGTTCGCGCGAGCAGGCGTGAAACGGTGACCAGGGCAGGAGTACTTCGGTATCGGAGCGGACTGCGGCCAGCACTGCGGCGGCAGAGCTCACGGACGCTTCACGAACCTCAAATAGACCACCGCGAATGCGAGGACGATTCCGATGTTCACGATCAGCCGCGCCCAGAGGTGACCCCTCAGGAATAGGACGTCCACGCCGACGACGACAGCTACCAGCGCGAGCACGTAGAGCACGACCGCTGCCTGTCTTCCCACCGGTTCCTTCTACTCTGTGCGGCGGAGCGAGGCAAGTTCGGTGCTGGTCCGCTAAGTCGGCGCAGGCAGTGGCGGGTGCCTCTGCTCCACGGGGGTGGAGACGACGATGGACGTCGTCGTGTTGCCGTAGGTAAGGAAGCGGTCGAGGATCTCCTCGAGTTCGTCGATCGCGTGGGCGTGCAGCTTAACCAGGAAGCAGTCCTCGCCCGTGATCCGGTAGCACTCGGTTACCCAGGGAATCTCGGCGGCCAGTTCGGCGATCTTGGGCAGGCTGCCGGGCATCGGGCGGATCCGGGCGAACGCCGTGACCGGCAGGCCAACCGCCGCCGGATCGATCTCCAGCCGGTACCCCTTGATAACCCCGGCCCGCTCCAGTCGCTGCACCCGCTCGGCGACGGCCGGCGCGGACATGGCGACCCTGCGGGCTAGCTCGGCCATCGACAGCCGCGGGTTCGCCCGCAACTCCGTGAGCAGCCGCAGGTTGACTTCGTCGAAGAGCCTGGCCCCCGGATCATAAGACTCTGGGCGAGCAGGACGTCGATTCTTAGGCAACTTGCACTCCATGCCTGCGTTATCTACCTCAGCAGGCCAAGTTATCTGTCGTGACGACGAGCTGACAACGGCTTGACGATGCCCGCGGGAGACGAGGAGCGATCGGACGGCCGGCTCCTCGCCGATCTTGACGTCCCGAGGTCAGAACCGGGTCCAGACCAGCAGGACCGTGGACGCCGCGAGCAGGGCCGCCATCACTCCGTTGACAACCCGTCGGGCGCGTGACTCGGCGAGGAAGTGCTGCAGCGCGGCGCCGAACGCCAGCCAGGGCAGGCAGCAGGGCAGGGCGACGATGGTGAACAGGATCGCCAGCGTGGCCGCCTGAGCCGCCACGCCAGCGCCGCTCCTGTCCAGGAAGAGGGCCACGGCAGCGATGCTGACCAGCCATCCCTTGGGGTTCACCCACTGGAAGGCGGCGATACCGAAGAATCCGGCGGGTCCATGAGCAGCGCCCTCGGCCGGTCCGGCGCTCGCGATCCTCCAGGCCATCCAGCAAAGCCACGCTGCCCCGCCCCACTTCAGGATCTGGAGTGCGAGCGGGTGAGCGAGGATCGCGTGACCCACGCCCAGGGCAACGACGAACAGCATCGCGCCCATCCCGGTTACCTGGCCAAGCAGACTCGAGACGCCCTTCCGGAGCCCGACCCGTGAGCCGACGACGGTCAGCAGCGTGTTGCTGGGCCCCGGGGTCCCCGCGACTACCGCCGCGAACGTCACGAACGCGATCAGCCGCGCCTGGTCATGCATGAGTGTCACGCGCCATTCCGTAGGTTTGATCTGTGGCGTCCAGCCTGAGGGACGCGGCCTGTCCCGGTCTTGAACGCCCGTGCGGGTTCACCCGGACGTTCAAGACCGCATTCGGCATGACGCCGGCCGGTCTGTGAAGCTGTGCGCGGCGCGGCTTAGCCAGCGGACGTGACCGGGCTGACGTACGGGAGCGGTGGCGTGGCCAGCGGCATCGCGGCCAGCTGCAGCAACAGCAGTACGTTGTCGTCGGCGGCTGTCCGGTTCATCCGGAGCCGGCCGCAGCGGGTGCAGCGATGTATGAGCATCCACCGCCGTTCGCCGCGGACGGTGACCGCTATCGGCTCCATGGCACCCGGGCACTCGGCTTTGCGGTCGCCGGGGACGTTGCGATCAAGGTGCCGCGACCACAGGCAGCTAGGACAGTGATTGCGGTGGGACGTGCCCGGTGCGTCCAGCGAGACGTCTACGCCGCAGTGGCCGCACCGGAAGGAACGAGGAAACGACAAGTCTGGTGACCTTTCAGAGCTGGACATCGAAGCTGGGCAGACATTTCGCCTCCTCTCGTGTTCCGCGGACCGTTACGACCGGCCGGGTCAGGCCGACGGCAACCATGGTCAGGCGGCGACGAGGGTCCGTCAACCGCATTTCGGCCGCGTCGAGCGTCTGAGCAGGTCAACTGCCCTCGCGGCCGACCCTGGTCGGCGCGATCGGGCCTGCCCGGGCGAGGTTGTCGGCGCGCCGCAGTGCCTCGGGCAGCCGGTACCGGCCGGCCATGGACCGGACCAAGTCGGCCGCCTCGTCCGCGGGCATCCCGGCCGCGGTGACAAACAACGGCCGCAGCGAGGATCCGCGCTCGA
>JASHUE010000127.1:0-3035 GCA_030040195.1 Streptosporangiaceae bacterium
AGCGCCGATTCCAACGTTCCCGGAGCAATTGGCCGGACCGCGAGCGCTTGGTTCAGTGAGGTCACGACGCCCATGGGATCGGGCGCCGTGGAGGCGGAAATGATGGCCGTGGGCACGACGGACGCCCAGTTCGGCTGCCCGCCAGGCCTGGCCGCCGGTCTCTGCAAGACCTACAGTCTGGCGGGTGGAGTGAAGGTCGTCGAGGAGTACGCCTCGGCCACGCAGTCAATCAGGCGCCTGCGCGTGCTGTCCTTCCAGGTCCAGGTGTTCCGCCCGCGCGTGGTTCTCATCAGCCTGTACGAGACCAACAGGACCGCGAACGCCAGCGCGGTGAGCTTCGGGATGCCGCTGACAGCCGCGCAGCTGCTGACGGCCGCGGTCGACCCGCGCTGGCAGTTCTACATCACCAAGCCCGCCTCGACCAGCACGGGTTCTGGCCACGGCTTGATGATGATGTTGTAGCCAGCCACCGTCGGCTGCCGCTCAGTCACGGCCGCCGAAGATGCGCAGGAAGAACAGGAATACGTTCAGCGCGTCGAGGAAGATAGATGCGGCCAGCACCGGCGCCGAGGTGATGTCCCGCGACCGGCGCAGCCGCTGGAAGTCGAACAAGGTCAGGCCGGCGAAGATGATCAGGCCGAGGATTGAGTACAACATCTCGGCCGCCGGGATCCTGACGAAGATCAGCACGATCCCGAACAGGATCAGCGCGATGAGCGCGAAGAAGGAGATCCGGCCGAGCGCGGACAGGTCCCGGCGGGTGGCGTAGCCGACCGCGCCAAACCCGGCCATGAACAGGGCGGTAGCGCCTGCCGCCTGCCAGACCGCCTGCGGGCTCGTGGTCGAGTAGTAGGCGACGGCCGGGCCCATGGCCAGGCCGAGGAAGAGGCCGACGCCCATCAGCAGGATCACGCCTCCCCGGCCCCGGCGGACCGCGAAGTTCAGGGCGATCAGGCAACCGAAGCCGACGAGGAACCAGACGATGGACAAGCCGGGGGACAGGTTCCGGCCCGCGTAACAGCCGAGCGTGAAAAAGCCGGCCGCCGCGGCGACCAGCCACATGACTTGCCCGAACAGGGTGGCTGTCTGGTCTCTCGAAAAGGCTGTCGGCGCATAAGCGGGCGAGTCGTACACAATTGGTCCTTCCTGGCGATAGAACGCCCATCCTGCTACATGGACCCGGACGCCGTGCCCCCTTGAAGCGGCATGATGTGCTGAGCACTAGCGCGGGCCTGACGAGGAGGTTAGATGGCGGAGGGTATCAGCCGGAAGTGGACGGCGCAGGACGTGCCTGACCAAAGCGGCCGCACGGTCGTCATTACCGGGGCGAACTCGGGCATCGGGCTCGAGGCAGCCAAGGTCCTGGCGGCTCACGGGGCGCGAGTCGTGCTGGCGGGCCGCGATCGTGCTCGCACGGCGAGCGCCGCCGAGCAGGTCGGCGCGGCTGCGGCCAATGGCCAGGCCGAGACGGCCGAGTTGGACCTGGCGTCCCTGGAGTCGGTGCGAGCGGCGGCCGCCGACATCCGTGCTCGCTTCCCCCGGCTCGACCTGCTGATCAACAATGCGGGCATCATGTTCACGCCGTACGGACTGACCAAGGACGGCTTTGAGCTGCAATTCGGCACTAACCACCTGGGCCACTTCGCGCTGACCGGCCTGCTGCTGCCCGCCCTGCTTGACGTACCCGGGTCGCGAGTCGTGACCGTGAGCAGCAACGGTCACCGGACGGGCCGAATGAACTTCGACGACCTCATGCACGCGAAGCACTACTCGAGGTACACCGCTTACGGCCAGTCGAAGCTGGCCAACCTCATGTTCACCTACGAACTGCAGCGTCGGCTTTCGGCCGCGAGCGCCCAGACAATCGCGACGGCCGCGCACCCCGGCACCGCGCGGACGCAGCTGGTCAGGCATATGTCACCGCTGGCCAGCGCCTCGATGAGTAACAGGTTCCATGCGCTGAACTCGTGGTGGGTTCAGGACGCGGCGATGGGCGCTCTGCCGACGCTGCGCGCTGCCACCGACCCGGCGGCCACCGGCGGTGCCTACTACGGCCCGGACGGGCTGCTCCAGCTGACCGGCTACCCGGTCCTGGTCCGGTCGAGCGGACGATCCCAGAACGCCGAGGCGCAGCGCAGGCTGTGGGCCGAGTCGCAGAAGCTGACCCAGGTCAGCTACCCGGTCTGAGCCCGCGGTTAGGCTCGCATCCCATGAGCGAGGCTGCGTCCCTGAGACGATCGGGAGATGCAGTATGAGCGAGCCGGCGGGGCGCGGTGGTGCCAGGCCTCCGGAGCGAGGTACGAGCGATGAGGGAAGCCGCGTGGAGGCGCCCCGCGGGCGAGCGGGACATAGAGCTGGCGCAGTTGGCGCGAACGGCACGGGCAGGCGCGTTGGCGTCATGGGCGGCACCTTCGACCCGATCCATCACGGGCACCTGGTCGCCGCGAGCGAGGTAGCGGACGTCTTCGACCTGGACGAGGTCGTCTTCGTGCCTACTGGCCAGCCCTGGCAGAAGGAGGGCCGCGAGGTCTCACCGGCCGAGGACCGGTACCTGATGACGGTCATCGCAACCGCTTCCAACCCCAGGTTCTCGGTCAGCCGGGTCGACATCGACCGGCCGGGGGAGACCTACACGATTGACACGCTTCGCGACCTGCGAGCAGAGCGCAGCCCCGAAGTGGAGTTCTACTTCATCACCGGCGCCGACGCACTCGCCAAGATGATTTCGTGGCGGGACGCGGACGAGTTGTTCGAACTGGCGCAGTTCGTCGGCTGCACTCGGCCAGGGCATCAGCTGACGATGACGGATCTGCCTGCGGACCGGATCAAGCTCCTGGAAATTCCGGCGCTGGCAATCTCCTCGACCGAGTGCCGGGTGCGGGTGCGGGGCGGCCACCCGATCTGGTACCTGGTGCCCGACGGCGTCGTGCAGTACATCGCCAAGCGAGGGCTGTACGTGGGCTAGCAGAGCTGACCGCGCGACGATGGTGCCTGCGGTGCCGCTCGTGGCCTCGTATGGTGGGACTACGAGTTGG
>JASHUE010000010.1:0-5949 GCA_030040195.1 Streptosporangiaceae bacterium
AGCCAGCCATGACCCCGGTCCTCGTCAGTGAGGTTCTGTCACTCACCGGCCGGACGTAGCCGCCCCCAGCGGCTCGCCCGTCCAAGCCTGACTGGTGAGGACAGGGATTAGCACTAGTGTCTGACCCTGATGTCGCCTGCTCGCCAGGGCGATGAGACCGACGGCACACAGCACTCCTGACCTTCGTCCCTACCTGACCGGTGAGGCTCGGACGTTGACTGGAACTGAGCTAGCAGACCAGGAGGACAGACTGATGACCAGCACCACTCGGTCGGCTCCGGTCCAGGGAATCGAGGACTGGGCCGGGTCGCCGCTCTCGACACTCCATCGTCAGGTGAGCCAGCCGCACCCCATCACGATCGAGCAGTATCCCGAGGGCACGACCTATGTGATCCGGCTCGAGCTGCCCGGCATCGAGCCCGCGAGAGACCTGGAAGTCTCGGTGCAGACCGGCGTCCTGAGTGTCCGGGCTGAGCGCCGGGACGAGACCCCGGTCAAGCATGATTCGGAATTCCGGTACGGCACATTCGCGCGGCACGTTGCCCTGCCACTCGGCTCGAACGCCCGGAATGTCACGGCCGTCTACCACAACGGCATCCTCACTGTCCGGATCGGCATGGAACCCGAGCACCAAGGCGCACCGCAGGCCATTCCGGTCGAGACCGTGTGAGGCTGGGGGTTGTCATGACCACAGCTGGGCAAGCAAGGATCGTAGTCGGCGTTAATGGCTCCAGGGCCTCGCTCCGGGCGCTGCGCTGGGCCGCACGGGAAGCCATCCGGCGCGAGGCAGGGCTGGAGATCGTCCTTGCCTGGCAGCCCCAGCAGCTCGCGTATTACGCCGTCGAAGTTAGTCACGCTGATCACGATCAGCAGCGTGCAGCGGCCGACCGCAGACTGACCGACCTGCTGGCCGCCGCCGATGCTGAACTACCTGACAGGGTCACCGCCAACGTCGTCGAAGGACTGGCCGAGCGGGTGCTGCCAGAGCGGTCGGTCGGTGCGGTCATGCTCGTGCTGGGATCCACATCATCTCCCACGCTGTCCGGCCGCTCGATCGGCCCGGTGATTCGCAGTTGCCTCAGCCGGGCGGCGTGCACGGTCGTCGTCGTCGGACCTGAGCAGGGTGCCAGTGACGACCCGCCAATGGCAGCCGAGGGCTCGCGCCAGCGCGCCGTGGGCCTGATGGCGGGTTCGAGGGCGTGAGCCGGCCGACCTGACCCACGTTCACGAGCCCGCGCATCGCGGCGGCGACTAAGAGCTTAGGGCCCCTCACGCTGGGCCTAACGGCTCTGCCAGGAGCGATCCAATCGCCGGAGAATGTAAATGTAAACCAAAGCGGTTTTTGTCCTCTGCCGCAGGGCCTGGCCGAAGGAGATGGGTCAGATGTCGGTCATCAACATGATGACGGTGAGCTGGGCATGGATCGCGGCGTGGGTATTCCTTGGCGCGGTCATGACCGTTCTCGCGTGCATCGTGCTCGCCGAACATAGCCAGCGGCACCACCACGCACGCCACCGCAACACGCAGCATTCGGCCCCGCAAGCCCATGAGCAGATTTCGCCCGACGAGACCAGCCACGAGCACCTGCGCCACGCGGCCTGATCAGGTGGGTTGCGCCAGCAATCCTCGCAAGTTCTCAGGAGGACGTCATGACTCGACGTGATAGCCATACGGATGCCATGCTGCGTCACCTCGGCGCGGCGTATTACGACTCGCTACACGGCCGGGCCGCCGAGGCCGACGTGACTCGTGCCCTTGAGCAGGTGGCAGGTCACTTCGGCGAGCGGGCACCTGACGGGACCGTAGCCGAAGCTGACGCCGCATCGCCGCACGGCGGCCCGCGTCATCATGGACGACATCACAGCCGCGTGCGTGACATCATGACGACGCCCGTGATATCGGTCGACCGGATCACGCCCTACAAGGAAATCGCAAACATGCTCGCAAAGCATCACATCGGCGGCATGCCAGTGCTGATGCTCGGCAGACACGTTGCCGGGGTCGTGACCGACGCGGATCTGGTCGCAGTCGCAGCGAAGACACACCCGAAGAGCGGCCTTGCACTGCTCCATCATGGCCAGCGGCCGACCCCGCTGACTGCCGAGCAGCTCATGACCGCACCTGCCATTACTGTTCACCCGGACGCGCCGATTGCTTCCGCGGCACGGTATATGACCGAGCACCGCGTACGCAGGCTTCCCGTGGTCGACGAGGACGGCACCCTTATCGGGATCGTCAGCTGCCGTGATCTGCTGAGGATCTACCTGCGGCCGGACGCCGAGATCGCCACGCAGGTGGCTGAGGTGCTCGGCGAGGTGTTGCCGGAGGACCCGCTCGACGTCACCGCAACCGTACACGACGGGGTCGTCATCCTGACTGGTCATCTGGCCCCCGACTTCAAGTCGCAGTTGCGGCTGGCCATCCAGCTGATCGGCCAACTGGATGGAGTCATCGACGTCGTGGACAGGACGGCAGACCCGACCGCCCGCACAGCCGGATCCGGCGGCCTGTAAAGGGCGGCCGGCCGTGCAAGACGGCCGCTCCGGGAGGTGAACTCAGGCCGCGGTGCACGGCTTGGGAAGGATAGTCCCATGACGACGCCCATGGCCTTGCAGGGCGCGATCTTCGGTGTCGAAGGCGTGCTGGTCGACTCTCCGCATGCTCGGGCCTGGCAAGAGGCACTCCAGCAATTGATGGAGGGCGAATGGCGTGGGTATCGGTCCCAGACCAGCTACACGCCGGAGCGGTTCACGGATGCTGTCTATCAGAGGGTCCAGGCGGGCAAGCCGCGTCTGCAGGGTGCCCGGGCAGCGCTGGAGTATTTCGGCGTGCCGGATGCAGGCCGCCTAGCGCAGCGCTATGCGGCGGCCAAGCAGGAGCACGTGGTCAGGCTGATCGAGCAGGGCCAGTTCACTGCTTTTCCTGATGCACTTCGCTTCATCCTCGCCGTCAAGGGCGCGGGAGTCCCCGTCGCGGCGGCGTCATCATCGGAAAACGCGAGGTTGTTCCTGCACGAGATCCGGCTGGACGCCTTTGCCGCCGAGCAGCGGCTCGACTACCCGTTCGTGCGCGTCGGGATGACGCTGCTGGACCTCTTCGACGCCGACACCTCAGGGCGGGACATCGCGCGCGGCAAGCCCGACCCGCTTATCTTCCTGACCGCGGCCGACGAACTCGGCGTTGCGCCGAGTCTGTGCTTTGTGGTCGAGAAGGCTGCGGGCGGCATCCAGGCCGCCAGGGCCGGCGGGATGGCAGCTCTCGGCGTTGCCCGCCTGGGCGATGAGGAGCTGCTGGTCAGGGCGGGCGCCGACCTGGTCGTGACCACGCTTGACCACGTCTCGGTGGAGGCGCTCACTGAAGGCCGGCTGGAACCGCGCGGCGTCGCGTCAGAGCTGACGCGGCGGCAGCGCGAGCGTTCGCCTAGTGCCTGGAAGCTGGTTTATGAGGGCTTCGATCCTGAACATCAGGGACTGCGCGAGGCGCTGTGCGCACTGGGCAACGGGTTCTTCGTGACCCGCGGTGCGCTGCCGGAGGCGCGCGCGGACGGCATGCACTACCCAGGCACGTATGTTGCCGGCCTGTACAACCGGCTGCAGACACCACTGGCCGGCCGGATGGTGGAGAACGAGGACCTGGTCAACGTGCCCAACTGGCTGCCGCTGTCGTTCCGGGTCGCGGGCGAACCATGGTTCGACGTGCGGCAAGCCAGGCTCCTGGAGCACCGGATGGAGCTTGACGTCCGGCGGGGCATTCTGACCAGGAACGTGCGCTGGGAGGATGCTGGCGGTCGGCGCACCAGCATGGTACAGCGGCGTCTGGTCAGCATGGAGGAATCTCACCTGGCTGCGCTGGAGACGGTATTCACCGCCGAGAACTGGTCAGGGGCGCTCGAGGTCTGGTCCGGCCTCGACGGACGGGTGACCAACTCCGGGGTGAAGCGGTACCGGGACCTGAACGGGCAGCACTTGTCAGTGCTGCATGCCGCCGAGGCTGACGGCGACATCGTCGAACTGCAGGTCGACACCACCCAGTCACATATCAGGATTGCACTGGCCGCCCGGACCAAGGTGCACGTCGATGGCATGCCCGTCGTGGCGAGTCGGCGGCTGATCACCGAACCCAAGTTCGTGGCTCATGCGCTCACCCTGAACCTTGACCAGCAGCGGCCGGTGACGGTTGAGAAGGTCGCCGCCCTCTACACCTCGCGGGACCGGGCGATCTCTGAGAGCCTGCTGTCAGCTCGGCTAGCCGCGCAGATAGCACCGGGGTTCCCGGGCCTCGAGGCACGGCACGCGGATGCATGGGACACCCTGTGGAACCGGTTCGACGTCAAGATCGCCACTGCCAACGACTGGATCGAGACGGTCCTGCACCTGCACGTGTTCCACCTGCTGCAAACTATCTCACCACACTCCACCATGCTGGACGTTGGTGTGCCGGCCCGTGGCTGGCACGGCGAGGCATACCGCGGCCACGTCTTCTGGGACGAGATGTTCGTCTTCCCGTTCCTTAACTTCCAGCGGCCCTGGCTCGCCAGCGCCCTGCTGGACTATCGCCGGGAACGCCTCGACGCGGCGCGCGCCGCGGCCCGCGTGGCTGGGTACGACGGTGCGATGTTCCCCTGGCAAAGCGGCAGCGACGGACGCGAGGAGAGCCAGCGATGGCACCTGAACCCAGAGTCCGGCCGCTGGCCGCCCGACCATTCCCACTTGCAGCGGCACGTCAACATCGCCGTGGCGTACAACGTCTGGCAGCACTACGCCATCACCGGCAGCATGCGCTATCTGCGCTTCGAAGGGGCCGAGATGCTGATCGAGATCGCTCGGTTCTGGGCCAGCATCGCGGCCTACAACCGCGAGCTGGACCGCTACGAGATCCTCGGCGTTGTGGGACCCGATGAGTACCACGATGCCTACCCCGGCAGCCAGACGCCCGGCGTGAACAACAACACTTACACCAATCTGATGGCAGTGTGGGTTCTGCTACGGGCCCTGCAGGCGCTCGAGGAGTTGCCGCCGCACTACCGCCGCGAGGTCATGGAGGAACTCGAGCTCGGCACTGGCGAGCTCGAACTCTGGCGCGACATCAGCAAGAAGATGCGCGTCGTCTTCACCCCTGACGGCCTGCTGGCTCAGTTCGAGGGCTACGACCAGCTCAAGGAGTTCGACCTGGCGGGTTACCGCGCCCGCTACGGCAATATCCGGCGGCTCGACCGGGTACTCGAAGCAGAAGGCGACAGCACCAACCACTACCAGGTGTCTAAGCAGGCGGACGTCTTGATGCTGCTCTACCTCCTGTCCCGCGACGAATTGCAAGACCTGCTCGGCGGGCTGGGCTATCACGTGACAGGCGAGCAGCTGGCGCAGACCGTCGATTACTACCTGGCCAGAACCGTGGACGGCTCAGCACTCAGCGGCGTGGTCCACTCCTGGGTGCTAGCCAGGCAAGACCCGGCGGAGGCGTGGCGCTGCCTGCTGGCAGCGCTGACCACCGACGTCGCCGATATTCAGGGCGGAACGACCGCCGAGGGCATTCACCTAGGCGCGATAGCAGGCACGCTCGACATCGTCCTGCGGTGCTTGACCGGGATGCTGGCCCGCGGGCACACGCTCAGGTTCGATCCTGCGCTCCCGGTGGAGGTCAGGCAGGTGCGGTTCAGCGTCCACTACCGCGGCAACCGGCTCGACATCAGCCTCACCGCAGAACGCATGATGGTCACTTGCCGGCCGGGCCGCGCGGCGCCCGTCGCCGTGATGGTGCGGGACGAAGTGCGCCAAGTAGGACCGGGCGAGCGAGCGGAGTTCAGCCTCTAGCCTGGGCTGGGAGGATGGACGATCCGCACCACGCGCGGGCAGCTCAGCGAACCTCCGGCGCCCGGACAATGACCACCGGGCAGCGCGCGCGGTGTACGCAAGCCCGGCTCACCGAGCCGAGCAGCGCGTCAGCGAG
>JASHUE010000128.1:0-6394 GCA_030040195.1 Streptosporangiaceae bacterium
GAACCGGGCTGCCACTTCGGCTGGATGGACAGCACGAAGCGGCCACGGCACCAGCGCGTGCACTCTGTCCGCTGGCTGGCCAGGAAGGAATGGCAGGCCGCCAGCGACGTGCTGGACGCCATCAGCGAGGAGGAGGATGTGGCGGCGGCACCGCCTGACTACGTGCGCCCGTGGCTGCCTGGCATCCGGCGGTGGGCTGGCATCACCGATGCGCAAGGCCGCCTCACCTGCACCGCGGCTGACGCCTGGAGCGTGCCGGGACTCGGCTTCATGGCCGGGCTGGCCGTGCTGCCGCGGGCGCGAGGATACGGCCAGGGCCGGGACATGACCACGTTCGTGCTCGAGGCGTTGCTGGCCGCCCACGGTCGCGCCGCGCTGATGACAGCGGACTGCGATTCGGAGGCGGGCAGGATACTCGCCAGGCTCGGCATGTCGGGCCGACAGCAGCAGATACTTCGGGTCAAGTCGGCGGAGTCGGTCGCCTGCTAGCGAGACGACCGAGGCGGTGGCGCGCAGACCCGCGACGCCTTACGCTGTTACCAGCAAGTAACTTTGTCTCGTCCGGCCACGCCGCCGTCGGCCGATCGGCCGCGTGCCCAGCCGCAAGGAGCGACATGAGCAGTCCCGATCTGACCGCCGGGTTCTCGCTCGAGCCGTCCGCCGACGTGCTGGAGATGCGCGACTGGGTGCACGAGTTCGCCAGGGACGTCATCCGGCCGGCCGCGGGTGAGTGGGATGAGCGCGAGGAGACGCCGTGGCCCATCATCGAGCAGGCGGCAAAGATCGGGCTGTACTCGCTTGACTTCTTCGCCACCCAGTGGATGGACCCGGCGGGCCTGGGCATGGTCGTGGCGTTCGAAGAACTGTTCTGGGGTGACGCCGGGATCGGGCTGGCGCTGGCCGGGACCGGACTGGCCGCCGTGGCGGTGGCGAGCAACGGCACGCCGGAGCAGATGGGCGAGTGGCTGCCGCAGATGTTCGGCGGCCCCGGAGACGTAAAGCTGGGCGCGTTCTGCTCCTCAGAGCCCGACGCCGGCAGCGACGTCGCTGCCATCCGCACCAGCGCGGTCTACGACCAGGCCAAGGACGAGTGGGTCCTGAACGGCGTCAAGACCTGGGCCACCAACGGCGGCATCGCCGACGTGCACGTGATCGTCGCGTCCGTGGACCCGAAGCTGGGCAGCCGCGGGCAGGCGAGCTTCATCGTTCCGCCCGGCACCCCCGGCCTGTCGCAGGGCCAGAAGTTCCGCAAGCACGGCATCCGCGCCTCGCACACGGCTGAGGTGATCCTCGACAACGTGCGGGTCCCCGGCCGGTGCCTGGTCGGCGGCAAGGAGCGGCTGGACGCGCGGCTGGCCAGGGTCGCCGAGGGCCGCAGCGGCGGTGAGCAGTCGGCGATGCGGACGTTCGAGAAATCACGTCCGTCGGTAGCCGCGATGGCGGTCGGGATCGCGCGGGCGGCCGCCGAGTACGCGACCGAGTACTCGACCCAGCGGCAGCAGTTCGGCCACCCCATCGGGCAGAACCAGGCGATCGGGTTCATGCTCGCCGACATGCACGCGTCGGTGGACGCGGCCAGGCTGCTGACATGGCGGGCCGCCTGGATGGCCCGCCGGGGGATGACGTTCGCGCGGGCCGAGGGTTCGATGTCCAAGCTGATCGCGGGGGAGACCGCGGTGCGCGTCACCGAGCAGGCGATTCAGATCCTCGGCGGGAACGGCTACACCCGCGACTACCCGGTCGAGCGCTGGCACAGGGACGCGAAGATCTTCACGATCTTCGAGGGAACGAGCGAGATTCAGCGCATGATCATCGGAAGGGCAGTAACCGGGCTTGACGTGCGGTAATAGTCGCAGGGCATGGCGCTGGCGCGGATCTTGGATGGGGCTGTGAACTCGGGTTTCTGGCGGCTGACCGTTTGCCCGTTATTCCTGGTTGATTCCCGTCAGTTCCCGAGGGCGTCGTGCTGAGTTGGGACCGGGTCCGACCTTGAGGGACAGCCTCAGTCTGCGCCTGCTTAGAGCCTCCGCTGCTGGCCGATCATGAGAGGCGGTGGCGGGCCCAAAGGAAGCATAGGCCGGCCAGGGCGAGCGCGAGCGCAATGTAGATCGCGGTCTCGTACCACTGGAAAGCCCAGTAGCGGCTGGCGGGCTGGTAGATCACCACCTGCCGCAGGTGCATGCGGCCAATCGCCGCGTTGCATGCGTGTATGGTCGAGCTCCCAGGGAGGCAGCTCTGGGGGGCCGTGCCGAGATTCGTGCTGCCGGACGCGGTGGTGACCTGGCTGGAGTAGATCCACGCGCCGGGCAGGCTCGGCGTCACGCCGAGGGACAGGTGGTCGCCCGGCGTGGTGATCGCCATACTGGTGGCCCGTCCCAGGCTGAGCGACGACACGGCGCGGATGGGTGCGATGAGGTGAGCCCGGAGCCCGAGGCTGAAGGCCACTTGAACCCCGGCGTAACCGGCGATAGTGACGGCCATGGCGGGGACGGTGCGGCGGATCAGGAGCCCGGCCGTGACGCCGAGCGCGAAGGCGAACGCGGCGTAACCGATCGGGGCGATGTCGCGCTCGCCGAACACCCCCGGGTCAAGCAGGCCAGGGCCGACCCGGTCGAGCGGGCTGGACCACCAGGTCACCATGAGGCTGAGCAGCCCGGCTGCGGCCATGCTGGCCAGAGCGGCCAGACCCAGTTTGACTGCAAGCCACTGGCTTCGGGTCACACTTTGGGTCCAGGCCAGCCGGTGCGTGCCCGCCTCGAGTTCGTGGGCGATCAGCGGTGCCCCCCAGAACGCCCCGATCAAAGCAGGGATGACCTGCATGACGAAATTGGTCAGCTTCTGCAGGAAGCTGTCCTGGGACATGAACGCGCTGACTGCGGTCTGGCAGTCATGGTGCGCCCCGCAGGTCGCCACCGTGGTGTCGTACAGATGCGCCAGCTGCGGGCCGGTCGCCGCGAACATGACGGCGAGGACGGCCAGGGCTCCGGCGGCCACCAGGGTCTGGACGCGGAGCTGGCGCCAAGTCAGCCAGATCATCGCTGCACCTCCAGTGCGGGCTTGCGCCGAGTGTCGGGGATGCGGCTCATGTAGGCGAGAACCAGATCCTCCAGGCCGACCGGCGAGACTGTCCAGACGGGGTCGAGGATCGCGGTGCCGCTGCGGACGGTGAGGGTGGTCTGCCGGTCGGTGTGGCTGGCCGAGATGACTTCCTGGCCGGCCGGGAGACCAGCGGTGTCGCGGCGCGGCCCGGTGAGCAGATGGTGGGTGGCGAGAAGCTGCTCGACTTCGCCGGCGACCTGCACTCGGGAGCCTACGAGCACAATCAGGTAGTCGCAGACCCGTTCCAGGTCGGCGACTAGATGCGAGGACATCACGACGCTGATCCCCTGCTCGGCCACGGCCTCCATCAGGCCTCGCAGGAATTCCCGCCGCGCCAGCGGATCCAGGCTGGCGACCGGCTCGTCGAGGATCAGTAGTTCGGGCTTCTTGGCGACGGCCAGGGTCAGGGCGAGCTGGGCACGCTGGCCGCCAGAGAGCTTGCCGGCCCGCTGGCCTGGGTCGAGGTCCAGCCGCTCGATCCGGTCCCTGGCCATCCCGGCGTCCCAGCCGGGGTTAAGGTGGGCGCCCAGGCGCAGGTGATCAGCGACTGTCAGCCCGGAGTAGGTTGGCGTGTCCTGGGCCACAAACCCGACCCGTGCCAGCTGCGCCCGGCTGGCACCTGGCCGGCCGCCGAGCACCTCGATCGTGCCCGTTGTCGGCTGCAGCAGGCCGGTGGCCAGGTGCAGCAGCGTTGTCTTGCCAGCGCCGTTAGGGCCAACAAGACCCACGACCTGCCCGGCCGGGATGTCCAGGGTGAAGTCGGTCAGCGCCCAGCGCCGGTGATACTGCTTGCCCAGACCGCGGGCTGTCAGGACGACGGCGCCAGTCACGCTATGTCCTCCCCTTCTTCGGCAGCGGACCGAAATGTAGTCAAGAAGAGAGCCTCGATGCTCTCATCGTCGAGCCCGGTCCGGCGCGCCTTGCTGAGCCAGCGCTGCAGATCGCGGCGGAGCGGCCCGAGCGCGGCGAGCGAGCCGTCGCTCAGGGTGCCGGTCACGAAGGTCCCAAGCCCCGGCCGGGCCGCCACCAGGCCCTCGTACTCGAGCTCGCGGTAGGCCTTCAGAACCGTGTTGGGGTTGATCGCCAGCCGCCCGACCACGTCCTTGACTGTCGGCAGCTGGTCACCCTCGCGCAGCAGGCCCAGCCGCAACGCCTGGCGCACCTGGTGGATCACCTGCAGGTATGGCGCAACGCCGGAGCGAGCGTCCAGGTGAAACTCGATCACGTTTCCTCAATCAACTAGATTCCTAGTACTATAGCCTCACAGGAGGATGACGTGTCAAGTACGTCGGGGACGCCGGCCGCCTCCCCGCGGGCCGTTCGGGCTGCAATTCAGCTGCACCGATCCCGATGGTTATCCGGACGGCGTGCTGCAGGAACTCGGTCGGCGCGCCGATGCCTGCCAACCCAGGCGGCATCTGCTAACGGATTTGCTCAGTGCGCCGCAAGGCCTCTGTTGATTCGAGTGAAGGTGGGCGAGGATCGCAAGGAACTCCAATGCGTGTGCCCTGCAGCCGCGATGGGCGCGCTGAGTTGGTGCTGATATGAGTCAGCGACTGACGTAGCGGGCGAGCAGGGGGACAAGGACCTGCGCGTTGGGGCTTCCCCACCCGGTCACCGGGTCCCACCCGGGCACGGCCTGGTAACCAGCGATGGTCCCCCTTGGGGACTCGACGGTGTTGGTGCCTATGGTCACGTCGTGAAAAGCCTGATGGTAGGAGGCACTGCGGCCGATCCGATACAGAGCGGGATTGACGAAACCCAGGCGTCGGCCCGCGTACTGGTCGGCCAGTGCGATGACGGCGGCCCATAGCGGAGCGGCGGCACTGACCCCGCCACCGCTAAAGAAGTAGTTCTGGCCGCCGCTGCTGATGGCGGTGGCCCAGCCGTGCCGATAGTCAGCGTTGGCGGCCACGTCGGGCACGCCCCGGGCGGCGCCGATGTCAGCGATGCCATCCTGGTAGGCGGGCCGGCGGAACAGTCGGCTGAAGCCGCCGCCGCCGGACCCTGATGAGGTGTTCCACGTGGTCTCACTCACGTAGGCACCGGTTGTGCGGCTGGCTTGCAGGCTGGTACCGCCGACGGCCAGCGTGAGAGGGTCTGAGGCCGGCAGGTCGACCCCTTTGACTGAGGTTGTCGTACCCGGACAGGGACTGATGCCAGCGCCGTTGTCACCCGTGGAAACGACGAAGGTCACCCGGTCGCGCTCAGCGGCCTGCAAAGCCGAGTTCCACTGATTTACCTCAGCTTGGGTGAAGCACTGCTCTCCGGCGCCGGCACTGAGCTCGATCACGCCTCCCTGCGCAAGGCCGAGGCGCAGGGCGGCGACGATGGCCGGGCTCACTTTCCCGATGCTGGCCGTATACGGTGACGGAATCAGCATCTCCCGGATCGCGGCGTCTGGCGCAAGGGCGTGCACGATCTCGGTGTCGCCCACTTCCTCGCCGTCCGCCAGCCACGGCGATGCCACGCGCGCCAGGGTGTTCACAACCTGCAGCTGCGCGGCAGGCAGGCCGAACGTGCGGTCAAATAGAGCTAGGTCTTGCCTGATGTCGGAGACCGCTGGCGCTCGGAGGGTCGCTGCAGGTGGGAATTCCAGCAGCACGACGGTCTGCCCGCGGCCCGTGATCCCGTGATCTAGCAGCGGCTGGATGCCGTAGGCAATCAGAAGCTGTCGGGGTGTGTCACACGACTGGGAGGTCAGGCAGTCCGCCTGCACGGTACCGGACGGGGCGACCGTCTCCGTCGCAGCGGCGGCGGGCGTTCGCGTGCTGCCAGCAGACAGCAGGTGTTGGCAGGCGGCGTTAGCGCGTGCCGCGGGGCCGCTGGGGTTGATGTCTACGTGCGTGTGAGTGCCCGGGCCGGCCGATGGATTGGGGTCGGGGAAGCCCGGCACGCCGTGGGCTCGCATGCACTGCGCGTAGGCAAGCTCCGCGCGGTAGGCCCCCGACCGTGTCGAGACAGAGCCGCCGGACGACGAGGAGTGAATGCCAACGCTGCACGCGGTGGCCAGCACCGCGGCGGCTGCCGCGACAAGCCAGGCCGCGGGCCGCGAGCCAAGGTTAGCTCTGGTCTTGCTGTGCATCGAGGTCTCCTCAAAAGGTGCGGTGCGCCATCGCTTCTTGTTGTACAGATCGGGAGGTCACTGCGCGGCAACAGAAAATGTTGCCTGGCTGTGACCTGTGACCTGCGATCCTGTGACCTGGGTGGCTTGCTGATTGACGTACCGCTGGTCGCAAGAAGCATCGGGGATATGCGATGCGCGTGCTGATAGCCGAGGACGACGAGTTCCTGG
>JASHUE010000129.1:0-4573 GCA_030040195.1 Streptosporangiaceae bacterium
GCCAAGCTCGACGAGGCAATCGAGGGTGGCCCGCTGGACGCGCCGATCGCCGACGCCAAGCTGCACAAGATGCAGACCGGCGATTATGCGCCCGAGTTCCCGCTGCAGTGGGCGCTGAAGGACGTCGACCTGGCCTTGGAGGCTGCGGACGGCACGAGCCTGCCGCTGCTGGCGGCGCTCTCCGGTCAGTGGCAGGCCGCCGTCGACGCCGGGCACGGCCGCGACGACGTCAGCGCCGTCCGCCTCGCGCTCGCCAGCCGCGGACCACAGGCATAAGCGTCGCCGCAGAGGTCACCGGCACCGGGCTGACCTCTGCGGCGTGCAGCCAGGGAGCCTCCCCGGCGACCTTCACGTTTGAGGTCACCCGTCCGGGGGATGCGAGCTCGTTCCCATCCCTCGTGCCAGCGGCCGGGAAGAGCGCTCCGCGGCGTGACGACGCGCAGGGCGCCGATCCGTAGCGTTGCTGCCATGGAAGCGACGATAGAAGTGGCCGGATTGCGCAAGCGGTTCGGTTCCGCACTCGCACTGGACGGCATGACGTTCACCGTGCAGCCGGGCCAGGTTACCGGGTTTGTCGGGCCCAACGGCGCCGGGAAGACCACCACGATGCGAGTGATCCTGGGCCTGGACGCGCCCGACGCCGGCCGCGCGCTGATCGGCGGCCAGTCGTATCCGAAGCTGCGGCGGCCGCTCAGCCAGATCGGCGCGCTGCTGGATGCGGCGGCGGTGCAGCCCGGCCGCACCGCCCGTAACCACCTGCTGTGGCTGGCCCATTCGCAGGGCATGAGCCGGCGGCGAGTCGACCAGGTACTGGAGCAGGCCGGCCTGGCGTCGGTGGCGCGGCGTAAGGCGGGCGGCTATTCGCTGGGCATGCGGCAGCGGCTGGGCATCGCCGCGGCGATGCTCGGTGACCCGCCGGTGCTGATGCTGGATGAGCCGTTCAACGGCATGGACCCCGAGGGCATCGTGTGGATGCGCGGGTTCCTGCGGTCGCTGGCCGCCGAGGGCCGGGCCGTGCTGGTTTCCAGCCATCTGATGAGCGAACTCCAGGACACCGCCGATCACCTGGTGGTGGCCGGGCGCGGGAAGGTGATCGCCGACGCCGCGGTGGCGGACCTGATCGCGGCGGCCTCTGGCGACACGGTCCTGCTGCGCACCAGTGGCCGGGTCGAGGCGATGACGGCCCTGACCCACGCGGGCGCGACCGTCGCCGCGACCGGCAAGGACACCCTCACCATTTCCGGACTGGCCGCCGGGCAGGTGGTCACGCTGCTGAACCAGGCCGGGATCGGCTTCTCCGAGGTCGCAGCCCACCGGGCCTCGCTGGAGCAGGCCTACATGGACCTGACCAGGGACGCGGTCGAGTTCCGCGCCCAGCCCGCACAGGAGGGGACAGTCCGATGACCGCCGCCACGACGCCGTACCGCACATCCCAGCGGTCCGTAAGCGACAGCTTCGCCCGGCTCGTGCACGCCGAGTGGACCAAGTTCCGCACACTCCGCGGCTGGGTGCTCGCAGTGATCGCCGCGGTCGTCCTCATCGACGTCTTCGGCTTGCTCGTTGTCAACAGCGGCGGCATCCAGTGCAGTCAGGGCAGCGGCGCGGCGTGCCTGCCGAGCGTTCCGACCGGGCCGGGCGGCGAGGCTGTCAACGACAGCTTCTACTTCGTCAGGCAGCCGCTACCGGGCGCCGGCAGCCTTACCGTCCAGGTGACGTCGCTGACCGGCATGATCTCCGCTCAGACCGGCGGCTTCATCGGCCAGCATGGGCCTGCCGGCCTGACCACCGGCCTGGTGCCGTGGGCGAAAGCCGGGATCATCATCGCCGCCAGCACCAGGCAGGGGTCGGCTTACGCCGCGATGATGGTCACCGGCAGCCATGGCGTGCGGATGCAATACGACTACACGAGCGACATCGCCGGGCTGCCCGGAGCGGTGTCCGCGGCGGCGCCGGCGTGGCTGCGGCTGGTTCGCTCGGGCGACACCATTACCGGTTACGACTCGGCCAGCGGAAGCCGCTGGACCCAGATCGGCGTCGCGCACCTGCCCGGGCTGACCGGGACCGTCCAGGCGGGCCTGTTCGCCGCCTCCCCGCTAGAGTTCACGCCCAACTTCCCCAGCTACGGCGAATCGGGCGGGTCGCTGACCGGCAGCCTCGCCACCGGCGTCTTCGATCATGTACGGCTGCAGGGCGGCGTCACGGGCGGGTGGACCGGGCAGAACATCGGCCGCGGCGGCGCAGGCTACGACGGGCCGCTGATCGGCTACCGGCAGGCCGGCGGAAAGCTCACCGTCACCGGGTCCGGTGACATCGGGCCAGTGGTCTCTGGCTCGGCCAACACCAGCTACGACACCGTCACTATCGCCGACCACCTCCTCGGCGTGTTCATCGGCCTGGTCATCCTCGTCGTCATCGCCGCGATGTTCATCACCGTGGAGTACCGGCGCGGCCTCATCCGCACCACCCTGGCCGCCAGCCCGCGGCGCGGCCGGCTGCTGGCGGCCAAGGCCGTCATCGTCGGCCTGGTCACGTTCGCGGCGGGCAGTGTGGCCGCCGCGATAGCCGTCATCGTCGGCAAGGTTGTCTCCCGTGGCGGCGGCGCGTACGTACTGCCGGTCGGCGCCCTGACCGAGGTCCGGGTGATCCTGGGCGTGGGCGCGCTGCTCGCGGTCACCGCGGTCCTGGCCCTGTCGATCGGCACCGTGCTGCGCCGTAGCGTCGTCACCGTCGCCGCGGTCATCATCGCGCTCGTACTGCCCTACATCCTGGGCGTGGCCGGGATCCTGCCCGCGGCTGCGGCGCAGTGGGTGCTGCGGATAACCCCCGCGGCCGCGTTCGCCATCGAGCAAAGCGTCCCGCAATACCACCAGGTCATCGGTCAGTACGGGCCACCCGATTACTTCCCGCTCGCCCCGTGGGCCGGGTTCGCCGTGTTGTGCGGCTATGCCGCCGCCAGCCTGGCCCTGGCCGCCTGGCTGCTGCGCCGGAGAGACGTATGAACCTGACCACCACGACCGGGTCCACGCTGCCGCGGTCGGCCGGGCCGGCCGCGGCGGCCCAGGCTACCGGGCTGCCGGACGCGCTGCGCGCTGAGTGGACCAAGCTGCGGACACTGCCCGGCACCGGCTGGATCCTGGCCACCCTCGGCGCGCTGACCATCGCCGTCGGCGCCGGGACCGACTCCGCTACCCGGTGCGCCACCGCCGTCAGCTGTACCCTCGACACCACCAAGGTCAGCCTCACCGGGATCGAGGCCGGCCAGGCCGTGGTCGCCGTCCTCGCCGTCCTCATCATCACCGGCGAGTACAGCACGGGCATGATCGCTGCTACCTTCACCGCGATGCCGCGCCGGTGGGTCGTGCTGGCCGCCAAGGCCGCAGTTCTGACCGGCATGGTCCTCGCCGCCTCGACCGTCGCGGTGGCCGGCAGTCTGACCGCCGGGCGGATCATCCTGGCCGCTAACGGCCTCATCCCGGCCCACGGCTTCGCGCTGGTGTCGGTGTCCCACGGGCCGACCGTCCGGGCAGCCGTCGGCTCGGTGCTGTATCTCGCGCTTGTTGGGCTGTTCAGCCTCGGCGTCGCCACGATCGTGCGGGACTCAGCCGCCGCCACCGGCGCCGTGCTCGGGCTGCTGTACGTCGCCCCCATCGTCGCCCTGTTCCTCGGCAGCAATCCGGTATGGCAGCACCGACTCGAGCGGTATTCCCCGGTGAACGCGGGGCTGGCCATTCAGAACACCATCGGGCTGCAGCACCAGCCGATCGGGCCCTGGGGCGGGATCGGCGTACTCGCCGTCTGGGCCTCCGCCGCGCTTCTCATCGCCGGGCTCCAGCTCCGGCTGCGCGATGCCTAGCCGGCTCCCGGGCTCAGTGCTGCGGATCAACTCCCTGGGCCCGCCGGCGGCGATTCATAGACTGGCCGAGTGAGCTTCGCGCTAACCCTGCTCGGAGAGGTGCAGTGGCGGCAGCGGCCCGTGGTCGGCGACCGGCCAAAGGCACTGCTGGCGTCTCTGGCGGCACGCGCAGGCCGGCCGGTGCCCGCCGATGAGCTGATCGAGCTGATCTGGGGCGCGGAGCCGCCGGTCAACGGGTTGAAAAGCCTGCAGGTCCTGGTATCGCGCACCCGCAGCGCGTGCGGTGCCGACGCCATTGCCCACGAGGGCGCCGGGTACCGCCTGGGCGCCGCGCCGGACGAGGTCGACAGCGTTCGGCTCACCGACCTCGTTCGTGACGCGGCGGCAACTCTCGATCGGGATGCGGCCCTCGCGGCCGAGTTCGCGCAGCATGCCCAGGCGCTGGCGGACGGGCTGGCGACGGTCTCGGACCATGGCAACGGGCCACTGGCCGAGCTGCGCCGGGCGGCCGCCGCGGACCTCGCTGCGGCCCAGGTCATCCAGGCACGCGCAGCCAGCAGGATGGGAAACCATGCCGCCGCGCTCCCGGCGCTCGAGGTCGCCTATGCCAAGCGGCCGGACGACGAGTCCCTGCTTGCCGACTTGCTGCGCAGCGAGGCGGCCGTCCGCAGCCCGGCCGCCGCGCTCGAGCGCTTCGAGCGGTACCGCCGGGACCTTCGC
>JASHUE010000130.1:0-4706 GCA_030040195.1 Streptosporangiaceae bacterium
CGCTGTCCCGTGACACGTACAGATCCTCTCGCCGGTCGTGTTCCGGCCCGACCATGATGAACGAGTCGCCGGATAGGTGATCGCGGCCTTCGGTCATCGAACGCCACGGCGGCGGATCGGCTGACCTTGATAGTTGGCTGAGCCGATCAAGCGTCGCATCATCCAAGGCCGGAACAGTCATGGCATACATTGTCCAGCCTTCCGGATATGGCGACCCGGCGGCACTGATAGCCCAGTCTGCGGTAGATGCGGATGCTCGGTGCGGTGCGGCTGATCTGCCTCCCGCACCGCGCCGGAGCATCCGATCTGAGGGACTTCATGGATCACGGTCGCGAACGTAGTAGCCCGCTGGTGCCCCGTCGAACTGTCCGCTGCTCCGGCAGCACAGCCGGAAAGCGCCGGCCAGAACCGCACGGGCACGGATCGTTGCGCCCGAGTTTCTCGACAAGTTCGGTGTCCTGGCCGACGACGCGGTCGCCGCGCTTGACGTGGGTCTTGCTAGAGGGAATCCCCGGCGGCGCTTGCTGGAGGTTTCAAAAGGACGCGGGCGGCAGATGCGGAGAGTTGGTTGTGGGCTGGATTACTGTGCGCGCATGGAACCATATCCAGGCGTGTTCGTTTCGAATGTGTCCGCTGAGGCCTGGGAGCCGGACCCCGACGTCGGCGGTGAGATGCACGTGCTGTGCGGCCGCCAGGGCGCTGAATCAGGGCTGTCACGGTTCACGACCGCGCCTGAGCCGGTCAGCTGGACGCTTCCGGGCCGAGAGACCGTGCTGATCCTAGAGGGCGCGGCACGAATCGAGATCGAGGGCGGCCCGGTGCTCGAGCTAGCAGCGGGCGACATCGCATCGCTGCCAGCGGGAGTGCGTACCACCTGGCAGCTCAGGACGCCGTTCAAGGAGTTCTGGGTCATCTCCTAACGCACCGCCCAGCATGCCCGCGCCTCGCGGCTGCTAGGCGGCATAGCACGGCGCGGGGGGTGACCGAGACATGCGATGTTGCTCGGCTGGCGGCATAGGATGTCGAAACGATCGGGCGCCCGGTCAGAGGTTGCCCGCCCGATTGCCAGGAGTATGGATGGATGTTCTCCGGTTCCCTGGCACCTACGCGGACGCGTCCGGTCAAGAGGCCATTGTCTGGTGGGTCGAAGAAGCGCGCCGAGCCAAGGTTCCGGGCCTGGAGTTCTTCACCACGGTGCGCGGCGCGGACCTGCAGGGCCCCGATTTCGATGCTCTGAAGCCGGCGACCGCAGCCGACGCACAGCTACCGCTCAATCGGGCCGGGGATTTGACCGAGTGCCTGCTTTCCGGGGATCTGCCGTGCACAGTCGAGGTAGGCCGCGACCATCGGCCAGCAACCGCCAGTTTCTCCCTGGACCTACGCCACAACAGTGAATGGGGTCCGGCCCACCGGCATGCGCTGCCACCGCGACGCGAAGGATCAGTACCTCGCGGTCAAGTCGAAGCTCGAGTACTGGAGCGTGCCCGTCACCGAAGAGGTCCCTGAGACCTATCTCTGCGATGAGTACCAGCGCCGCATCCCAGGCACCGGCTACCGCGGATAACTAAACCCGACGGCGGACCACTGTTACACGCCCGGCCGCTCCCGCACCGCTGCGCGACAAATGAGTGCGGTCGCGTCGCGCACGCGGCAGGCTAAAGAACGTGATCGTGATCGAGTTCTGGCCGGACCATGGCCCAGGGCCGCTGTGGCTCGGCGGTTGCCGTCCCGCCAGAGGATCTCGACATCCCGGAGCCGCTCGCGAGCCACCTTCGAAGCTGGAATGCGAGCTACGAGGAGTGGAAGATTCCCGTCGAAGGGCCGGGAGATGCTCCCTGGGTTGAGGAAGGCATCCGGTTGCTACGAGCAACACGTGAAGCGCTGGGGCCCGGCACCGAAGTCGTCGTGACCGAGCCATGGTGGGGCGAGGAACCGACCGCGTAGCGGCCTGCGAGTGAGCAAGGACTGCCTGCCGGACGGCGGCTACGCCCCCGGATTGTTCGCCTGCGCGCGGGCTACCCGGGTCCAGATCTGGTAGGCGCCAGGCCCGTAGGAGGTGCGGTACGGGACCACTACAGTCAGCCGGTAGTCGCCGGTGGCGCGCATCTCCCGGACCAGCACCCGGTCCAGCGCGGCGGTGGCGCCGAATCTGATCACGATCGCGGCGAAGTAGCCCTGCTTGATGGCCAGGGCGTACGCCGGGTCGTTGACCAGCCGCTGACCGGTCCTTGGGTCCGTGTAGCTGAAGCCGAAGGTCGAATCGACGTGCAGGAACGGTATCTGCGACCGCAGATAGTAGGTCACGAGGCTGGGGTCCTCGATCAGGTAATAGTCGGCCGGCTTCAGCAGCCTGGACAGGGCCGCGATGACCGGCCTGGAGTTCGGCCAGCCAGCGTACTCCGTGCCGGTGGTCTTGGCACTCGAGATCCCTGCCAGCAGGGCCACGGCGGCGCTCAACGCCAGCGCCCGGCTCCGCCCGTCGGGCACCTCGGCATGCCCGGCCGGGCGCGCCCGCGGCTCGTCCGCACTGGTCCGCCTGAGCCCAGCCGACCACTCGTCGAGCAGGTATCCGCCCATCATGCAGGCGAACCATGCACCGTAGTCGACGTGCTTGTACAGGCTGGTGAGGGTGTGGATCCTCGCCTGCTCAGCTGGCGCGAGGAACGCCGCTCCGGCCAGCACTAGCGCCAGCGCCCAGGCCGGCCCGCGGCGCAGCCTGAGCATGCACAAGACAGCGCCGAGCACCGCGAGGACGGCGATCACACCGGTGGCATGCGCTGACAAACCGAGTATCGACCCGATGGAGCTTGAGCCGTCCGCGCGGTCGACCGTGGTCACCGAGACGCCCTGCCGCAAGGACGGCCCGGCCAGGTAGTAGCCCGCGGCGAGCGGCACGGCCGCCGCCAGGGTCATCGCGCCGCCCGCGGTCAGGCCCACTCTGCGCCCCTGCGCCCGCCAGCACGCTAGCGCGACGACCACCACGGCGACCGGGTCGAACAGCGCGGCCGCGTACTTCGCCGCATCCGCCATCATCATGGCGACGCCAGCCGCGCAGATCAGCGCGTACCTGACTGCCGGCCTCTGCTCGGCCGCCCGCACGCCAAGCCAGGTGGCCAGCGCCAGGAGAGCCAGCGCCATAGCGTCGTAAGTGGCCAGCCCGCCGAGGTACTGGGTCGGCCCGAGCCCGGCGAAGAGGGCCGCGGCGAAGAACGCCGCGGTCCGGCTGCCCACCAGCCGCCTGCAGACGCCGTGCAGCAGGATCGTAACCAGAAGCATAAAGACGAGGCTGAGCAGCCGCGCGGCCGCAAGGCCACCGACGGTGTCGGCGACAGCGGCGAGCGGCGGATAGATCAGCGGTGAGCCGGACAGGTAATAGGACACCCTCGGCATCGGCGCGTGGTGCAGGAAGTGAGCGAGCTCCAGGTGGCCGATCGACAGGTAGAGCGCCTCGTCGAGGAACGCCGTCGTCTTCCAGACCAGCCACAACGACAGGGCCGCCTGAATCGCCAGGACAATCGCTAGCGGCCAGACTCGGGCTCCGACCAGCCGGTCGATGGTACTCCCGGCACTGGCAGCTGTCTGGGATACCTGGTCGACACGCGCCGCCACCGCGATTCACTCGTCCCGTCGCTAGGGACGACTTTCACGATCCCCGTGATCACAAGACGGCTCTATAACCCGCAGCTGGCTCACACGACCGTGAGAAGTCGGATTCGGCGGGTCGGCTGCCTTGATGCGCCCGCCTGGTTGTCGCCGATGATAGCGATGCAGGGCAGCAGGCCGTGCCTGATCGGGCGGATATCACCAGCGATATCCGATTGGGGACCTTGGCGACAGTCAGTCGACAGGGCCGAGGTCCGGCGCAGGCTGAGCTCGAACGCACTCCCAACTGGCGGCTGCGCCATCGCCCTACGCCAGACCGTGACCGCGTCTGGCAGTGGCCGGGTCCGGCTTCGGCAGTCGCCGGCGTTACTGGCGACGCGACCTCAGGGAGATCGTGTCGGCTGAGCCGATCGCAGGGACTAACGAACTCAGTGGCGGCAGCCGCGCACGGTCCCGCCGTTCTGCGCCACGATCCGGCACTTGGACGATTGTTGGCTGCGGTACACAGATCATGCTGCTTTGCGGTTGCGCATATAGTCGTGCGCCGCATACCCCAGAGTTGGTGCGAGAGACCCTCTCTGCCGGAGAGAGGGTCTCTGCGCTGCCACTCAGGATTCGGGGCTGGGCAGGGTTAGCCCGATCACGGTGAAGGCGGCCGCCAGGATCAGCGTTGCGCCGCGGAATGAGGCGGTGGCGAGCGGGCCGCCCAGCAGCCAGGCCACCGGCAGCAGCGGACCGGCCCAGCGCGGGAGAACCCAGGCGCGGAAGGACCCAATCGCGAAGAGGATGAGCCCGGCAAGCGAGCCGAGGATGGCCAGGATGTAGACCGGGCCGAGGGCCTGGGAGTTCCCGGTGGCCAGGGAGTCGACTGCGCAGGGAATGAAGGCAGCGAGCGCGACGGACGCGACGATGTAGCCGACCTTACCCGCCAGGCCGTCCTTGCCGTCCTGCATCCGGTGCAGCACGACGATGACGGCAATCATGGCAAGCGCGAAGGGGACTAGCAGCGCGGTGAACGCGTAGTCGGCGGCCGTGCTGAGGTGGCTGCCGGACGAGGGCGGGGCCAGCAGGTCGACGAGCGCACTTGCGGCGGCGACTGCGGC
>JASHUE010000131.1:0-4824 GCA_030040195.1 Streptosporangiaceae bacterium
GCTCGCCTGGGCCTGGTAGCCGCGGACCGCGGACACAGCCAGCCGCGGCGCCGCCTGCGCCCTGCCCGGATACGTGACCGACATCTGGTCGATCGCGAGCCGTGCGACCGTCTTGGCGTCGGCGTTCAGCACACGCTGCTCCCGCACCTGGCTTGTCGCCCTGGCGACGGGCGCCAGCGCGCGCACGCCCACGACCGGCTCCAGCAGCTCGCGCAGCGGGCCAGGCGGCAGCGCGCCGAGCAAGGCCGGCCAGCGCCCCTGCCCTCTGCTGCCATTGGCCGAGCCGGTCTGTGTAGCGGCCAGGCGTTCGCCATCACGGCCGGTCAGCACCAACTCGGTCCGGCCGGAGGCAGCCACCTGCTCGAGTGCGAGCCCGGCTCGGTAGAGCCGCCAGTCGAACGTGTCCAGCCAGGTGCGGCGCACTCGCCGCGCCGGCCCGTCATCGGAAAGCGAGAACGTGCTGCCGGTGCCGTCGGACACAGCGCGGGCGACATCCGGCCTGGCTCCAGGATCGCTGTCGAGCACGAGCTCGGTGGAGCCGTTACGCACTACATGACCTCATCTGTCCCCGTTATTGGGGCAATGCCGAACTATCCAGTAGTAGACATCTGCCGTTAATCAGGAGTTAACCAGGCTAGCAGCGCCGGATATCCTCCGCCAGATCCGGTTCGGTACCTGAGTAACGGCAGCGCGGCCTCGGGTACGGTTCAGCCGTGAATACCAACCTAGCGAGCTACGCGGACCTCGCGACAGCCGCTGGCACGCTCGTCCTGGCTTTCGCGACCTTCAGCGCGGTCCGGTCGGCCAACCGCGCGGCCCGAGTCGCGGAGCAGGCCCTGCTGGTCGGCCTGCGGCCGCTGCTCGTGCCCTCACGGCTGGACGATGCCCCGCAGAAAATCCTCTACGGAGATGGCAAGATCGAGTACGTGCAGGGCGGCCGGGGCGCGGCCGAGGTCGAGGGCGGGAACGTGTACCTGGCCATCTCGCTGCGCAACGCCGGCCGCGGGATCGGCGTATTGCACGGGTGGCGGTTCATGGCCGGGCGACAGCCGAGCGATGGTCATCCGCCGCTCGACGACTTCCACCCGCACATGCGTGACATCCTGATCGCGCCGAACGACATCGGCTTCTGGCAGGCGGCGTTCCGGGAGCCCGACAACGATCCTCAGTACGCGGACGCGATCGCCGCAGTCAGGTCCGGAGAACTGCTGACCATCGACGTGATGTACGGGGATCATGAGGGCGGCCAGCGTGCCATCAGCCGGTTCACGCTCGTACCCAGGATCAACCCGGACAGCAACGAGCGCTCGTGGATCGCGAGCGTGGTCCGGCACTGGAACATCGACCGGCCCGATCCCCGCTAGCCTCCCGCGCAACGTCGTCACGGGACGCAGCACTAGCATCGCCGACGGCCAACGGCGAGGATGTGGGTACTCGCAGGCGCATCGGTCAGGAGATTTCATGCTGCAGCTTTTCGGCTTCGACCGGATCGGCGTCGTCCTCGGCGACATCTACTTCATCGATCCGAACCCGGCCAAAGGCCAGGAAGGACCGGAACGAGGTGTCCGGCTCGAGGTCAGGATGCTGGCGCCGGGTGAGCTGACCGGCTCCATCTACTCTGCCCGCCCGATCACGATCGCCGAGCCGGTCTGGCGCGTTGACCTGCTGGAGAGTGCGGACGGGCCGCCCGGCAGCCTTAACCGCGCGCATCATCACCCGAAGATGAGCGACTGGGAGCCGCACCGCCGGGTCTTCGACCGGGACTTGTCGAGCGACCCGGTCGGCTGGATCGGCGGCAAGCTCGCCGACCTCGAGGGGCTGCTGGCAGGCGCGGGCTTCGATGTGGATGCGGAACTCACAGCCGACGCGGACAAGTTGCGGGCCAGCGTGCCCGAGGTGCAGCGGGCGGTCAGCGCCATGCTGGACAAGGTCAAGGCGGGCGAACTTGGCGCCGCTCCTGACGGCGAGGCGAGCAGCGCGCGGCTCAGCTGGCTCTAACCGCGCAGGACGGTTATTGCCGCCGCGAGGCCGGGGATGTGGCCGCGTTGGGGGCGCACCAGATCGCCGAGACGTAGCAGTGCATTCCGATGACGATCCACGTACAATCGCGATCAGTCGGCTGAACATCTCCGGCATACAGGGTGGGGACCTTGCGATCGCAATCAAAGCTCGTATTTGGGCTGGGCGTGGCTGTCGTTGTCGTCGCCGGAGTGATAGCACTGTTCTGGCTGGAAGAACCGCTCAGGACCCAGGACATCTGGAATCACTATCGGTCGAGCGTCTTACAGTTCGGTGTTCCGCCAGTCATCGCGGGTGCCGGATGGGCGGTCCAGCAGTTTTTCGGTCCGCAGTCAGGACGGTCGACCCCCGACCAGCTGGATGCGGCCAGGAAGGCACTCTGCGGCCGTGGCCGGGAATGGTCGCGCGGTGGACCAGAGCCGGCCTGGCCCAGACTGCTGAACGTCGGCGTTCAGGCCGTTGAGGGCGCCTGGCGCACCCGCCAGCCCGACGCGGGCGACGGGGCCCAGCGCGACGCGAGCGAACAGAGCATCAGAGCCCTGATACCGGAGCCGAGGCCGGGGTCAAATGGCGGGCAGCGACGATCGCGGAGCGGGTCGGACGTCCGGGGGCTCGCCGGACAGTTCCGCCAGAGGTCGCCGTATCGCCTGGTCATCCGCGGCCCGGCCGGCTCAGGGAAGTCCGTCCTCGCGCGGCTGCTCATGAACGAGCTACTGCGGGACCTGACACCGGGAGACCCGGTGCCGGTGTTCCTGCCTGCCTGGTCCTGGGATCCGCGGGCGGAACGGCTCGGCGACTGGATCAAGCGGAGCATCGCCAACGCGTACCCGGAGCTGACCGACACGACCTCCTACGGCCCGACGGCAATCGACAGCCTGGTCGACCAGAGGCAGATACTGCCAGTCATCGACGGCGTCGATGCGCTCCCGCCGGAGGTCCGCGCGGCTGTGCCTTACGACCGCCAGCTCCTGTCACTTGACCACGTCATCATCACCTGCCGGACTGGCACGTTCGACGGCATTGACGGCTACGACATCGTCGCCCCGACGGACCTCGACACCGACGATGCGCGGCAGTTCCTCGCCGACGTCATGCGCTTCTCCGAACCGGCCGCGCAGCCGGCCGACCGCGCGCCCAACCCGGCGCTGGTCAGGCACCTGACCGAGCCCAGGACGCTGTTCCTGGCGAGCATCGCCTGCCGCGATCCCGACATCGCCACGCAGAAGACTGCGGATCAGCTCGCGGCCGCGCCCAAGCCCGAGGATGCCGAGGAGCTCCTCGTCCCGCATCTCGTTCCGGCGACGATGAACAACCGCGCGCCCTGGGCCCGGTCGCATCCCCGCTATGCCGCACCGGGCGCCGCGGAGAAGTGGCTCCGCAGCCTGGCCAGGCTGGACCTGCGCGACCCCTGGGACAGGGCGACCGACCTGACCGGGGACTACCACCGCGAGACCACCAGCGACCAGGCGAAGCGCAGCGATGACGACCCGAGGAAGGATCAAGGGAACAGCAGGATCACGTGGTGGAACCTCTATCGGGGCGTCGGGAAGCTGCGGCAGTGGCAGTCGGTGCAGCGATCCCTGATCATCGCCGCGCTCGCGTTCGTGGTGACGACGCTCGAGTTCAGGTACGACCGGGGCTGGCAGTACTCGCTCATGACGGCCGGCGGCTACGCGGTGATGGTCCTGGCCGCGGGCGTAATCCTCGGCGGCGGGCAGTGGCGGCCAGACAACCGCCCTCGCCCCGTCCGCCCCGAGGCCGGATGGCTGCGAACCCGGATCTCCGATCAGCGCGGCAGGCGATGGTGGCGTGTCCTGCTGACATGGCTCGTGGTTTTCTGCGCCTTCGGAGTGCTGATCGGGCTGCGGCAAGCGCTGGAGAACAAACACGGGTTCCAGGTCGGGTCCAGGGTCGGGCTGTGGGACGGGCTGAATAACGCCATCCTCATCGTGATCGCGTACTTCCTGGCCGGCGTTCCCAGGCCGCCGCGGGCGACGCGAGCGGCGGACCGGGGCTTGGTAGCGCGGCCGGGCACGCGCGAGTTTGTGCTTGCGGTCGTCGTCGGCGTGGCGTTCGGCCTGCTGTGGGGCGGCTCGGAGCTGCTTAAGCACCAGGGCCCGCACCCGCCGCCTCTCGGCCCGGCGCTGGCGATCGGTGTCGGTACCGGTCTGTGCTTCGGCGTCGGGTGCTGGATATTCGCCTGGCTCCGCGCCTGGATCCGGTCGCGGCCGGCGGCGACCCCGAGGCAGGCCGCAGAACAGGACCTGGCCGGCACGCTCGTCGCCGCCATCCTGCTCGGCGCCACCTTCGCCTTCGCCTTCGGCGTGAGCGTGTCGCTGCAGTACCACCACTCGCCGGTGCCGTTCTCCTATACCGGCGTCGACCTCGTGGCCTGGTTCATCGTCGGCCTGTCCCTCGCCCTGCTCGGATCGGAGTGGCCGCTCTACCTTCTGGCGGTCTGCCGGCTCGCCGCCAAGAAGAAGGTCCCGCTCCGGCTGCTGAGCTTCCTTGAGTGCTGCCACTCCAGCGGAGTGCTGCGAGTCATCGGGCAGGAGTACCAGATCCACGACGACGGCCTGCTGCGATATCTCGTCGGCGACGACCAGCACAACGCCGGGCAGACCGAAGGCGAGCGCCGCGCGCGGAAGACCTGGGATGACACCTTGCGTGCGGCTCGCTAAGCGGCGGATCGCCGTCAGACCGGCACGCCGGTGCGGTCGGCCGCCGTCTTCGGCTCGTGCCGCACGTCGCCGGGCTGGCCCATGACCCGCCGCCAGCACGCGAACTCCAGCAGGATCCCGTCCG
>JASHUE010000132.1:0-4260 GCA_030040195.1 Streptosporangiaceae bacterium
CCGACCCGGGCGCGGCATGCACCGACTGGGAGGTGGCATTGATGGACGCTGTCGTTGGCGATCGTCTCCACGTGCACGGCAAGGTCGTAGGCCAGGCCGATCGCATCGGCCAGATCCTGGAGGTTCACGGACCCGCAGGCGGACCGCCCTACCTCGTGCGATTTGAGGACGGTCACACCTGCTTGGTGTTCCCCGGCCCGGATGCCGTCATCGAGCACCCGGCTTCCACCACCGCACCGTCCAGGTAATCGCACAGCCCAGGCAGCCTGCGCCGCCCGGGTAACTGGGCCGCCCGCCTGACCCCGCTCAGGCAGCTGGCCTCCCGACGTCCCGCCCGCGGGAACTTCCGGTCGGGCCGGACCTCAGTTCGCGACGATGCGCGCCCGGTTCACCACGCGCGAGGCGCCCGTCTGGCCCGGCCGCAGTGCTGCGCCAGCGCTTCCTGCGCCACGCCGACGGTCGGGTAGGGCCCGCGCACGCGCCGTAACAAGGGCGATACTTTTGAGTAATCGAGTGCCGGATCGTCGCCGCAGTCGTAACAGATGAGTTCGATCTTGCCTGTGTAGCGCCATTCGCCATCGGGCATGCGAATTCGCTGTGACCGTAGCATTGCGGTGCTGGTATGGCCGGGGTGGCCGAGGGGGCTCGCCATGGCCGTTATTCTGCATCAGGACTAATGGTTTGGCTAATTGCACGATAGCCGAATTGACACTGAATTGCTTGCTTTCTGCCGATAGGGTAATTCATGGCTCGTCTTTGTCAGCTATCGGCGGCTAAAGGAGCCCGGCTGGCGCCATAGGATCATGGCGATGCGTCGTGAATCTTCCACTGTGGTGGCCCTCGTCGGCACGCTCAGTAACGAACTAACTACCGGATTCGGACAGTGTCCGAACGTTGCCGTTATCGCACCATCCGTGAGCAAGGCACAGCCGGACGCGGACGGCGGCGCCGGCACGGACGGCGCTGGCTGGGAGCCGGGGGCGATGGCGATGCGCGACGCCGCGCGGCGCCGGGCCACCTATGTGCTGGTAGCCGACGACCCGCTAGCCGCGGTCGCGACAGCGTGGCAGACGATGTGGGATCTGTCGAGCGGGCCCGCAGGGGCAGCCGAGTTCGAGCGGCGGTCCAGCGAAGCGCTGGCCGCATGGCGGGACAAGCGCTTCGAGCTCCCCGACTACTACCTGGTGGTGGCGCCGTCTCAGCGCGCCGAAGCGAAACCGGACCTGTACCTCGGCCCGCTGCGGGCCGTCCGGTCGCGCCGGGTTGCCGTCGCGACCAGCGCAGCCGGCCCGGTCCGGCCCGCTCAGGTGCTCGACGTGCTCCGGTCCCTCGGTCACGGGCCCTGGTGGCCGCCTCTCGACGAACTACTCGATGCCGCTCGGCGCTTCTACGCGGGCGGCCTGGCCGAAACACAGCCGGCGCCGGGCGGTACGGCCAGCCCCTAGCCCGACGGCGAGGACCGTCGCTGCTCCGCGCCGAGTCGAGCCGCCTGCCCTCCGCCACCGGCCTGGCAGTGTTAGCGCCACTGCTCGCGCGGCAGCACGAGGTAGCTCGCCTCGCCCCGGCCGAACGACCAGTCTGCCCGCTCGTTCTCGACCAGCACGACCGCGAGGTCCTCAGGTCGCAGTCCGGCGCGGTCGGCGAGCTGGGCGGCCAGGCGCGCGTAGAACGCGCTCTTGGCCTCGGCGGACCGGCCGGCCGACAACGTGATCCGGACCACCACGAAGCGGTCACTGCGTTCGATGCCGAGGTAGTGCCGGTCGAAGTGCAGCGTCGCCGGCGAGTGCTGCGCGATGACCTGGAAGCGATCACGCCGCGGCGCGCCCAGTTCCTCGACCATCGCCTCGTGCACCGAATCGGCGATCGTGGCCAGCTCTTCGTCGGTACGACCGGCCAGCAGATCGATGTTGACCAGGGGCATGCGCAGAGTCCTCCTCGTGTACGCCCGGGCCCTGGGAACACAGCGTCACTCACCGCAACCTGCGCCCGGATTGCAGGGTTGCGGCGCTACGGCTGTTGATTACCCGCTCCGGACTGATACCGAATCGCTCGGCCCGCTCACAGCCGCTGTCGAGCCAGCCAAGCTGGCCCGGCGCGTGCGCATCGGTATCGATCGCGAACAGGCAACCCGCCGAGGCGGCCAGCGCCAGCAGCGGGTCGGGCGGATCTTGCCGTTCGGGGCGGCAGTTGATCTCGACGGCCACGCCGTGCTCGCGACAGGCGCCGAACACCGCCTCAGCGTCGAATACAGACGCGGGCCGGCCGCGGCCCCGAATCATCCGGCCGGTGCAGTGGCCGAGCACGTCCACATGCGGATTCGACACCGCCGCCACCATCCGTGGCGTCATCTCCTCGGCGGGCATCCGCAGCTTCGAGTGCACGCTCGCGACGACCATGTCCAGCTGGCCGAGCAGGTCCCCGCGTTGGTCGAGCGTGCCGTCCTCGAGGATGTCCACTTCAATACCGGTAAGGATGCGGAACGGGGCGAGTTCGGAGTTCAGTCGGGTCACGAGCTCGAGTTGCTCCTCCAGCCGCTGCGCGGTGAGCCCATTGGCGACGGTGAGCCGCGGCGAATGATCGGTAAGCGCGATCCACTCGTGCCCGAGTTCGCGGGCAGCCTCGGCCATCTCACGTGGCGGGCTGCCGCCATCGGACCAGTCAGAGTGCGCATGACAGTCCCCCCGCAGCGCCGCCCGCATCCCCGTCGGCTCGGCAACCTCCGCCTCCGCGAGCAGCCGTGTCAGATAGGCGGGCTCACGGCCGGCCCGCGCCTGCACGATGACCTCGGCCGTCGACGGGCCGATGCCCGCCAGCTCCTGGAGCGTGCCGTCGCTCAGTCGCTGCTCCAGCTCACGATCGGGCAGGTCCTCGATGACCCGGGCCGCCCGCCGGAATGCGCGCACCCGGTACGTCGGCGCCCCCGCTCGCTCGAGCTGGAACGCGATCTGCCGCAGCGCTCGGGCCGGGTCCACATCTACCCGGCGTGGCGCTGGACGACGTGTCGCGGGCGGCCGGAATTGGGCATAGCGCGAGGCTACCTTCCGCCGAGCGTGGCGCGGCTGGGCTGGACGCTAAGGCCCTCTATTCGCTCTGGCACCGGTCTTTCCCGCGAGTCACAATGAGGTGCAGCTGCGAGCGCTACCGCTACGGGTGCATAAGAACTGGGAGGGATCAGATGGCGCACGCTTACGAGGAAATGCTTCGAGAGTCCCACGCCGCACTCGGGCGCGGCGACGTGGAGGCAGCCACAAAGGACTGGGCTCCCGACATCATCTGGCACTTCCCTGGACGGGGCGTGTTTGCTGGTGAGTACAGGGGTACTCCTGAATTCCTTGCCGTGCTCGGCCGCGTTATGGAGCTCACTGGCGGGACGTACCGGACCGAGCTGCATGACGTCCTCGCCAACGACGACCATGCGGTCGCGCTCCTGACCGTCCACGCGGAGCGGGACGGCAAGACGCTGCAGGACAACGAGGTGCTGACCATCCACATGCGGGATGGCAAGGCAGCAGAAGTCTGGATCGTCCACACCGATCAATACGCCGTGGACGAGTTCTTCGCGTAGCCCGGCCGACTCTCGCGTCGGCTCGGCAACCGCCGCATCCGCGAGCAGCCGCGTCCAGCTGTTACGAGACTGCGGTCGGCCGGCTCGCCTTCACCCGCCTGGCGATCGCAGGAGAACTGCCCTCGCGCAGTAGCCCGGATGTCACGAGCAGCGCGCCGTACAGCAGCGGCAGCCCCGATGTCAGGTCAAGCAAGACCGCGTATCGCCAGCCCGGCCCGAGGCCAGCAGAGCCGGTCAGGTCATTCGCCAGCCCTGGGGCGACCAGCCCGATCAGGCCGAGCCCGAGCATCGGCAGGCCCGCAATGATGGCCGCGATGCGCAGCGGCCGGCTCGCCGCCAGGACCCCCATGATAGCGATGACGAGAACGAACAAGACGTCAACCAGGTCATCGGCGTTCTGGCGGAAGGGCCACCAGTAGCTGGCCGTGTAGTTGGCCGGCGTCATGTTAGTGAGCTGTACCAGGTACCACGTCACCGGTACCGCGAGCAGGCCAAGCGCCACCGTGAGCACTATCCAGCCCTGCGATCTCCGGGCCGGGAGCAGCCGCGGCCGATACCGCGAAGGCGCCGCCGCGGCCAGCAACAGCACTCCGCCGGTGACCAGGAACACCTGATCGGTCACCAGCCTGGACCAGGGCTGGCTGAGACTGCCGCCCGCCAGCAGCGTCATACGCCACGTGTCCAGCCATGACAGC
>JASHUE010000133.1:0-5933 GCA_030040195.1 Streptosporangiaceae bacterium
ACGGCGGCGTTCGCCTGCTTCGGCACCGCGATCGCGCTGGCACAAGAGCTGCAGAAGGGCGTCATCGACCGGCTGCGGTCCATGCCGATGGCCCGGTCAGCGGTCCTCACCGGCCGGCTGGTGGCCGACACGCTGCGGATGACCGTCACGATCCTGATCGTCGTCGGCGTCGGGTACGCGGTCGGCTTCCGGTTCGAGAACGGCGCCGGGCCGGCGATCCTGATGGTGGTTCTCGCCATCGTCCTGGGGCTGACGTGCTGCGTCATCGCCGCCTATACCGGGCTCGCGATCAAGGACGAGGAATCGGTCCAGGCGTTCGGGCTGATCTGGCTGTTCCCGCTGACGTTCCTCAGTTCGGCGTTTGTGCCGATCCAGTCCATGCCCGGCTGGCTGCAGGCATTCGCGAACAACCAGCCGGTGACCTTCGTGATCAACACCATGCGCGCGCTGGCACTCGGCGGCCCGATCGAGGCCAACCTGTGGAAGAGCATCGCCTGGCTCGCGGGCATCTTCCTCGTGTTCATCCCGCTGGCCGTCCGCGCCTACAAGCGCGCCGCCTGACAGAAGTCCGCCAGACCGCGCTTCAGTCCAGTGACGACATCACGTGCTTGATCCGCGTGTAGTCGTCGAAGCCGTACATGGACAAGTCCTTGCCGTACCCGGAGTGCTTGAAGCCGCCGTGCGGCATCTCGGCCACGAGCGGGATGTGGGTGTTGATCCACACGCAGCCGAAGTCCAGCGCCCGCGACATGCGCATCGCCCGGCCGTGGTCGGAGGTCCAGACCGACGAGGCCAGGCCGTACTCGGTGCCGTTGGCCCAGCGCAGCGCCATTTCCTCGTCACTGAACCTCTGCACGGTGATGACCGGGCCGAAGACCTCGTTCTGGATGATCTCGTCGTCTTGACGGAGCCCGTCGATCACGCTGGCCTCGTAGAAGTAGCCGCGGTCGCCGGTCGGCTTGCCGCCGGACACGATCCTGGCGTGATCGGGCAGCCGTGAGATGAACCCCGAGACTCGCTCCAGCTGGCTGGCGTTGTTCAGCGGGCCGTAGGTGGCGTCCTCGTTGTCCGGCCCGGCCGTGACCTGTGCTGCCGCCTGCTCCGCCAGGGCGGCGACGAAGTCGTCGTGAATGCGCGGCCCGGCCAGCACCCTGGTCGCGGCGGTGCAGTCCTGCCCGGCGTTGAAGTAGCCGGCGATCGCGATGGCCTCGGCCGCCTTGGCCGGGTCGGCGTCGTCGAACACGATGACCGGGGCCTTGCCGCCGAGTTCCAGGTGCACTCGCTTGAGCCCGGCCGCGGCTGCGGCCGCGACTTCCTTGCCGGCTCGCACGCTGCCGGTGATCGACACCATCTGCGGAACCGGGTGCGACACCAGCGTGCGGCCGGTGTCCCGGTCGCCGCAGATCACGTTGAATACGCCGGCCGGCACGAACTCGCTGATCAGCTCGGCCATGACCAGCGTGGAGTAGGGCGTGGTATCGGACGGCTTGAGCACCATCGTGTTTCCGGCCGCGAGCGCGGGGGCCCACTTCCAGACCGCCATCATCATCGGGTAGTTCCAGGGCGTCACGGCGGCACAGACACCGACCGGCTCACGCCGGATGAACGAGGTGAACCCGGTCATGTACTCGCCGGCCGACCTGCCCTCCAGCATCCGGGCCGCGCCGGCGAAGAACCTGATCTGGTCCACCATCGGCGGGATTTCCTCGGACGCGGTCAGGCCGAGCGGCTTGCCGGTGTTCTGCGACTCGATCTTGACGAACTCGTCGGCCCTGGACTCCAGCGCGTCGGCGATCCTCAGCAGGGCCAGGCTGCGCTCGGCCGGCGTCGCGTCGCGCCAGCCGGGGAACGCGTCGCTCGCGGCGGCGAAGGCCGCAGTCACCTCCGCCTCGCGGCTAACCGGGGCGCTCGCGTACACCTCGCCCGTACTCGGGTCGATGATGTCGGCCCTGGCGTCGAACGACGTGTCCGTCCACTGGCCGCCGACAAAGTTCTGCAGTTCAGTCACCTTCGCCACGGGGAGACTCCGTTCCGGTATTAAAGGGTTTATGGCGGTTGTCTAGGAACTGGCCGGCGTGCGTTCCTCGCTGGCCCAGGGCGATCCGTAGTCGGTCAGGAGGTCGAGGAACGGCTCGGAAGGCAGCGCCTCGGGGCCGAGGACCCCGGTGCCGGCCCAGGCTCCTGAATCGATCAGTTCGAGTGCGACGACTGGGTTCACGGCCGTCTGCCAGACCACTGCCTGGGAGCCATACTCGGCCATCGACCAGGCGTTGTCGACCACGTGGTAGAGGTAGACCTCGCGCGGTCGGCCGTCCTTGCCGGTGCCGGTCACCCAGGTGCCAGCGCAGGTCACGCCGCTCATCTTCTCGCCGAGCGTGGCGGGGTCGGGCAGGCAGGCCGCGACGACGTCCCGCGGCGACACGCTCGCGCCGCCGACGCGGACCGGGTCGGTCTTGTCGAGGCCGAGCTTGTGCAGGGTCTGGAGCACGCCGATGAACTCCTCGCCCAGGCCATATTTGAAGGTAACGCGCTGGGCCTGGACCCAGCGCGGCATCAGCAGGACCTCTTCGTGCTCGACGTTGACGCACTCGACCGGGCCGATGCCGGCCGGGAAGTTGAAGGTTTCCGGCTCGCTGAACGGAGGCGTGGTGAACCAGCCCCGGTCTTTCTCCCAGATGACCGGCGGGTTGAGGCACTCCTCGATCGTGGTCCAGATCGAGAACGTCGGTGCGAAGTCGTAGCCAGCCACGGAGAGGTTCGCGCCGTCCCTGACGCCGAGTTCGTTGATCTCGCTGAACATCGTGTCGGCGGCGTGCCGGGCGAATACGTCCGACAGGCCAGGCTCGACGCCGATCCCGACCAGGGCGAGCTTGCCCGCCTGCTCCCACTCGTCGGCCACCGCGAACTGGTCGTCGCCGAGCTTGACCCCGGTCTTGGCATATGGCTCCTTCGGGTCGGGATGGGACAAGGACATGGCCATGTCCAGGTAGTTCACCCCGGCCGTGAGCGCGGCGTCGAATTGCGGCATGACGAAGCGCGGGTCAGCGGCGTTCATCAGCACGTCACAGTGGTGGGTGGCCAGCAGGCTCTCGATCGCCTGCTGGTCCCTGGCGTCGAGTTGAACCGCCGTATAGGAGTCCTTCGCCGCAGCGGCGCGCTGCGCCCTGGCGAGGTCGTAGTCGGCGATGACGAGTTCGGCAAACGGGCGGCGGGCGGCAATCTGGGCGAAGGCCGTGCCCACCCCGCCCGCCCCGATGAGGAGTATCCGCATTCTGCGATCCTAGACCCGGGCGTGGCCCTGCTATCGACTAGTCCAGTTGCAATTTACACACGTTACGACTGAAATCGTTGCCATGATGGCAAAAGCGTGCTAGAACCGTGGCACCTAGTGGCCACGGCTCGCGCGATAGTGAGTCGCTCGCGTACCGTGACTTAGTGTGACCGACAAGTAGCCCGCTCCGCTCGGGCACTCGAGGAGGGGGTAGCCAGGATGGCAGTAACCACTTCTGAGCTACAGCCGGTAGAGGAGTACAAGGACAAAGGGCTTAAGAGCGAGGCTGTAGGTCTCATCTCGAGCGTGGTGATGGGAGTCGCCTCCACCGCTCCTGCCTACAGCCTGGCGGCGACGCTGGCCTTCGTGGTGCTGGCCGTGGGCCTGAAGTCGCCCGCGCTCGCCCTGCTCGCGTTCATACCCATGCTGCTGTGCTCGATCGGCTATAGCGAGATGAACAAGGCCGACCCGGACTGCGGGACTACGTTCACGTGGGCTACCAGGGCGTTCGGGCCGAAGACCGGCTGGGCCGGCGGCTGGGCGATCGTCGCCGCCGACATCCTCGTCATGGCCAGCCTGGCTCAAGTAGCCGGACAGTACGTGTTCGAGCTCTTCGGGGCGCACGGGATCGGCGGTGAACCCACTAGCGGCTGGGTGCTTCTCATCGGCATCGGCTGGATCGTGGCGATGACAGCCATCTGCTACATCGGCATCGAGGTATCGGTCTGGTTCCAGCGCATCCTGCTGACCGTCGAGATCATCATGCTGTTCGTGCTCGCGATCACCTCGCTGATCAAGGCCACCGGCGCTCACCCGCCGGTGACCGCGGTCGCTCCGTCGATCGGCTGGCTCTGGCCTTCCGGCCTGACGTTCTCGGCGTTCGTCAACGGCCTGATCCTGATGCTGTTCATCTACTGGGGCTGGGACACGGCGGTCTCGATCAACGAGGAGACCAAGGACAAGGCGAGGACGCCGGGGCGGGCGGCGATCATCTCTACCGTCATCCTGCTGGTCTGCTACGCGGTGACCATCTTCGGCGTTCAGGCGTTCGCGGGTATCGGCACGAAGGGCATCGGCCTGACCAACCCGGCGCACTACTTCGACGTGCTGTCGGTACTCGGCAGCGCGGTGTTCGGCGGTGGCGCCTTCGGCATCTTCCTGACGAAGCTGCTGGTCCTGATGGTGCTCACGTCGGCGTCTGCGTCTACCCAGACGACCATCCTGCCGACGGCCCGCACGACGCTGTCGATGGCGGCCTACCAGGCCATCCCGAAGTCATTCTCCAGGGTTCATCCCAGGTTCCTGACGCCGACCGTGTCGACCGTCGTGATGGGCCTGATCTCGATCGCTATCTATGTCCCGTTCAACTACCTATCGGGCGGCAACCTGATCGGGGACGCGGTCACCGCGATCGGGCTCTACATCGCCTTCTACTACGGCCTGACCGCCTTCTCGTGCGTCTGGTACTACCGCAAGACGCTGACCAGCAGCATGCGGAACCTCTGGATGCAGGGCATCCTGCCGCTGCTTGGCGGGCTCATCATGTACTTGGCCGGCATCTACAGCCTGCAGTCCGACTGGGTGTGGACCAACAGCCTCACCCACTGGGAGGTTCCCGGCCTGCACTGGAAGATCGGCGGTATCTTCCTGATCGCGTTCTTCTCGGCGCTCGCGGGCGTGCTGGGGTTCGTCTACATGCGGATCGTTCACCCGGCGTTCTTCCGCAAGGAGACGCTGACCCGGTCAACCCCGACCCTGGTGCCGGACAACTAAGCGCCCGCTCGGCAGAGGGCCCGCGCCGGGGTATCCCGGCGCGGGCCTTTTGGCCTGGGCCCGACCCCGTGCCGGGTCGAAATCGTCCCGGCGGACATCGTCGCGGGTCCCCTGGCGGCGCTGAGCCTGTCACGGGCGTGAGGCCGCCGGCTAGGCGGCCCCCGGCTGTCGGCGCGACCGCCTAGGCTTGGCACGTGACCGCACTGGCCGTCGACGCACTCCTGGACGGACTCAATCCGCAGCAGCGCGCCGCCGTCGTGCACGAAGGCAGCCCGCTGCTGATCGTGGCCGGGGCCGGCTCGGGTAAGACGCGGGTCCTCACCCACCGGATCGCCTACCTGCTGGCCGAGCGTGAGGTCGAGCCGAGGCAGATCCTGGCGATCACCTTTACGAACAAGGCGGCGGGTGAGATGGCGAGCCGGGTCGCGACGCTGACCGGGGCGCGGTCGCGCTCGATGTGGGTCATGACCTTCCATTCCGCCTGCGTGCGGATCCTGCGCCGGGAGGCCAGGCGGTTCGGCTACCCGTCCAGCTTCTCGATCTATGACCAGGCCGACTCGCAGCGCCTGATGGCAATGGTTTGCCGTGAGCTCGACCTGGACGTCAAGTACCACCCGCCCAAGGCGATGGCCAACCAGGTCTCGGCGCTGAAGAACGAGCTGATCGACTACGAGACCGTGGCGGGGCGCGCCAGCGGCTACCGGGAGAAGGCGCTGGCCGAGGCGTACGGCGAGTACCAGCGCCGGCTGGTCGCCGCCGGCGCGATGGACTTCGACGACCTGATCATGGTGACGGTCAACCTGCTGCAGGCGTTTCCCGACATGGCTGCCGAGTACCACGAGCGCTTCCGGCACGTGCTGGTCGACGAGTACCAGGACACCAACCACGC
>JASHUE010000134.1:0-3234 GCA_030040195.1 Streptosporangiaceae bacterium
GACCTCGCTCGCGTAGCCGTGCCGTTCGGCCCAGCGGAGGTAGATGCGCTGGAGGCCCTCGGTCCAGTCGGCGGCGTCGGCTCCGCCCGCCCCGGCGTTGATGCTGATCAGGGCCTCGCGCGAGTCGTACTCGCCGTTCAGCAGGGTCCTGATCTCGAGCTGATCGATCTCCTTGCGGAGCTTGGCCAGGTCGTGCTCGGCTTCTTCCCGCGCGGTCTCATCGTGCTCGTCGGCCGCCAGTTCGAACATCACCCCGGTGTCGTCAAGACGCTGGTGCAGCGCCTCCAGCCGGGCTAGCTCCCCGTCCAGATAGGAGAGCCGGCGGTTGACCTGCTGCGCCTGCTCCGGGTCCTCCCAGAGCGACAGGTCAGCCGAACGCTCGCGTAGCCCGCCGGCTTCCGTGCGCATGGCCTCGGGGTCGAGGACAGCCTCCACGCTGGCGAGCGTCGACTTGAGCTCGGAGATCTCAGCCGCGGGGTCGGTTGCCATGCATGCAGCCTACGCGAGGGAGCCGCCTGACTGGTTTTGGCGCCGCCGTCCGGTTCCAGGCGTTGCGTTCGCTCCATGAGAACAGCTGGAGTCGCGCAGCCAGCAGCCTCCGCCGGGATCGGGCACTCAATCCTGAGCCGGTCTTGCGCGCAACCCCAGGCGCCCCACTCGTCACTTTGTCGCCGACTAGCCCGATTTGGCGCGCAGCGCGATCCGCGCGACTTAACGAGGGCTGCCTGGTCGACCCCGACGTCAGGTTGGCAGCGTGCTGGTCGTGACCAGAGTCCGGACGGCCCGGACCGCCACCGACAGCGTGGCCACGGTGAACGCGTTGCTCTCCCAGATCTCGGTCAGCGTCTGGTTCGCACGCCGTACGGCCGAGTCGTTGCGCTGGACCCAGGCGGCCAGCCGGCGTTCGGGACTGCCGGGCTCGGTGACCGTCAGCACGTCCCTGGCCAGTGCCGCGTGCGCGGTGTACAGGTCGTCCCTGATGGCGCCGCGGGCCATGGTGTTCCACCGGTCGTCCCGAGGCAGCGCGGTGATCATGTCCCGGAGCCGGGCGATCTGCAGCCGGTCGGCGAGATCGAAGTAGACCTCGGCGGTCTCCTCCACCGAACGGCCGGTGCCGCGGGCAATGTCCACGATGTCAAACGCCGAGTAGGCCGGGACCATCGCGGCAATCCGCTCGGCCAGCAGCACCGGCACCCCCCGGCTGGCGTAGATCTCGCGGCGCTCCTCGAACCCGGCTAGGTCCCGGCCGGTCAGCAGCTTCGGCAGGTTCGCCGCGACCGTGAGGACCCCATCGGCGAAGAAGTCGATCATCGAGTGGACGTCGAATGGCGGCCGCCGGCTGTGCAGCAGCCAGCGGGCCGCCCGTTCCGTCAGCTTGCGGCCTTCCAGCGCGGCCATGATCTGCACGCTCGTGTCCACCGACCCGTCGAGCGCCTCCACCTGGGCCCAGAAGCCCGGCATGTCGAACACGGCGCGGGCCACGAGCCAGGCCATCGTGATCTCCGGCACCGAGGCGCCGGTCTCCTCGTTGAGCCGGAACGCGAACGTGATCCCGGAACGGTCCACCATGTCGTTGATCACCGCAGTGGTGATGATCTCCCGATGCAGCCGGTGATCGCTCATGCGGGACGCGTACTTCACCCGGAGCGGGGTCGGGAAGTAATCGATGAGCACCTTCCCCAGGAACGCGTCGTCCGGCAGGGTCGAGGCCAGCACCTCCTGGGCCGCCGAGATCTTGGTCTGGGCGAGCAGCACGGCGAATTCCGGCGCGACCAGCCCGATCCCAGCTGACCGGCGCTCGGCGATCTCCCTGTCGTTGGGGAGCACGTCAAGCCGCCGCCTGATCTTCCCGTCCCGCTCCAGCTTGCGGATGTAGCGGGAGTGCACGTGCAGCATCTGCGGGGCCTGGGCCTTGGACGCGGCCAGCGTGCGGTTCTGCTGGTAGTTGTGCTCGAGCACCTGCTCGGCGATCTCGTTGGTCATCTTGTGGAGCAACGCGTTCCGGTCGTCGCGGGTCAGGTCACCGTCGCGGACGACCCGGTCCAGCAGGATCTTGATGTTGACCTCGTGGTCGGACGTGTCCACGCCACCCGAGTTGTCGATGAAGTCGGTGTCGATCAGCCCGCCGGCCAGCGCGTACTCGATCCTGGCCTCCTGGGTGAGGCCGAGGTTGCCGCCCTCGCCGACTACCTTGGCCCTGACCTGCGAGGCATCCACCCGGACAGCGTCGTTCGAGCGGTCCCCGACGTCGGCCTGCGACTGGCTGGTCGCCTTCACGTAGGTGCCGATGCCGCCGTTCCAGAGCAGGTCAACCGGGGCCGCTAGCATGGCGGCGATCAGGGCGTCCGGCGACATCGACGGCTCGCCTTCCGGGAGTTCGAGTACGGCCCTCACCTGCGGGGTGAGGGGGATCGACTTCGCCGTCCTCGGGTACACCCCGCCGCCGGGCGAGATCAGGGAGAGGTCATAGTCAGCCCACGAGGAGCGGGGTAGGTCGAACATCCGCTGCCGCTCGGTGAAACTGGTCACCGGATCGGGGTTCGGATCCAGGAACACGTGCCGGTGGTCAAACGCCGCGACCAGCTTGATGTGCCGCGACAGCAACATCCCGTTGCCGAACACGTCGCCGGACATGTCGCCGATCCCCACGACGGTGAAGTCGTCGGTGTCGACGTTCACGTCCAGCGTCCGGAAGTGGAACCTGACCGACTCCCATGCGCCGCGCGCGGTGATGCCCATCTTCTTGTGGTCATAGCCCTCCGAGCCACCGGACGCGAACGCGTCGCCCAGCCAGAAGCCGCGGCTCATCGCGATCTCGTTGGCCGTGTCGGAGAACGTCGCGGTGCCCTTGTCCGCGGCCACGACCAGGTACGGGTCGTCGTTGTCGTGCCGGACCACGCCGGCCGGCGGCACAACGACGCCCGCCTCGAGGTTGTCGGTCACGTCCAGCATTGCGGAGATGAACATGCGGTAGCACGCGACGACCTCGGCCTGCTGGGCCTCGCGCTCGGACGGGTCGGGCAGTTGCTTGCACACGAACCCGCCCTTCGCGCCCGACGGGACGATCACCGAGTTCTTGACTTCCTGGGCCTTGGCCAGCCCGAGGATCTCGGTGCGGAAGTCCTCGCGTCGGTCCGACCAGCGCAGCCCGCCGCGGGCCACCGGGGCGAATCGCAGATGAACGGCCTCGAACCGCGGCGAGTAAACGAACATTTCGAACTGAGGCCGTGGGGC
>JASHUE010000135.1:0-7027 GCA_030040195.1 Streptosporangiaceae bacterium
CCCCGGCACCGGCCACCGCCATCGCGATCCGGGCGCGCTGGCCCGGGCCCGCTGCGAGCAAGGCACCGGCCACGCCACCGGCGGCCACCGCCGGCCCCTCGAGCAGCGTGATCGGCTCGCCTCGGTGATTGGTCCTGGTCCACGCGTGCTTACCGGCCGGCGGCCGCCGTCCGAGCGCGGCGTAGGTGAGCCGAGCCACGGCGGCGGATGCCAGCGCCGACCTGAGCCCGGTGCCGCTCACTTGGTCTTTCCCTTCGAGGCCGGAGTAGAGGTCGGAGTAGGCGTGGCCGACGGCGTCGGTGCCGGACTCGGTGCCGTGCCGGGCTCCACGCCGTACGCAGCCGGCGCCTTGCCCTGGATCAGGTCGGCCAGTGCCTCCGCGACCTCAACCTGCCCGGTAGCGGTGTCGGCGTAGTCGACCGTGGACGCCGAGCCGCCCATGTTAGTGATCGCGCTGTTCGGGATGGCGTCCGTGCTGCCCGCCATTACCGTACCGAGGCTATAGGAATGCAGCGCTGCAGCGACGTCATCGAGCGTCTGACTGACCGCGGCGGCCTGCGCGCCGCTGGTCTGGCCTCCGGCCGGCGTGAAAAGGACCGCGAGCGAGGCCTCGGCCAGCGTCGACCCCGTCGTGGGGCTGACCGTCAGGTATCCGTTGAACTGGGACAAGATCGTGTGACTGGCGGCGGCCGGCAGTCCGACGCCCGTCGGGCTCTTGGTCAAGATCGCGGCCGCCAGAACGGTCGCGGCTGTCTGCTGGCCGCTGATCGCCGCGTTCGTGATCTGCGGAAGTGTCACGCCCGTCTGTGACGCCAGCGGATCGGCCAGCTGGTTGAGGCTGGTCTCGGTCGGCCCGCTGAAGTCGAAGAACGACGGCTGGAGCGTCACCTTGCCGGTGATCGTCGCGCCGGCCTGCTGCAGCGCCGCGGTGACGCCCGACACCATCGTGCCGTCCGTGCCCGGCGGCACGACGAGCACAACCTTGCGCCCGGTCAGCAGGCCGGGCAGCAGCCGGTCCGAGCTCGCCTGGGCGAACGCCTGGTCGGCCTTGAACTCCTGGTTGAGCGCGGCGTTCTGGGTTCGCAACGCGGCGTTCTCCTGGCTGACCCTTTGCTCGGCCTTGCTGAGCGCGGTCTCGGTCGGTCCGGTCAGCGTCGTGGCGCCGACCACGAGGCCCACGGCCAGTGCCAGGAAGATCGCGATTATGGAGACCAGGTGGTACCTGAAGTCGATCACTACAACAGTCCAGTCAGCCAGTCCCACACGGGGCGCAGGAATGTGCCGAAGTATCCGAGGACCAACCGGCCCACCGGCGTCCAGCCGAGCGCGATGACCGGCAGGAGCGCGGCGACGACGAGCAAGGTCAGCGACCAGGCCGAGATCCGGCTCTGATACAGCCGGCTGACGCCCTTGGCGTCAACGATCTTGTCGCCGACCCTGATGCGAGTCAGTACCGCGCTGGCCATGCCGCTGCGGCCCTTGTCCAGGAACTCCACCAGCCCGAAGCGCATGCCCACGGTCACGATGAGGCTGGCTCCGGCCTCGTCGGCCAGCAGCACGCCCACATCCTCGCTCGTGCCGTCGGCGGGCAGGGTGACGGACTCGATGCCAAGATCCTGAACCCTGGGCAGGCCGGGGGCGTGGCCATTGCGATAGGCGTGGACGACGATCTCGGCGCCCGACTTCAGCGCCCGGTCAGACACCGAGTCCATGTCGCCGACGATCAGGTGCGGCCAGTAGCCCGCCTCGATCAGCGCGTTGGCTCCGCCATCGACGCCGATCATGACGGGCTTGAACTCCCTGATGTACGCGCGCAGGGCCTGCAGGTCCTCGTAATAGCGGTAGCCCCTGGCCACGACCAGCGCGTGCCGCCCCGCCAGCTTGGTCCGCAGCGGCGGCAGGCGGATGCCCTCGACCAGCAACTCGGAGTCCCGGTTGATGTACTCGAAGGTGTTCGTGACGAACGCCTTCAGCTGGAGCGAAAGCCCGTCTTTAGCCGCGGCCATGTCGGCGGCCACCGACTCGGTCGTCTGCAGCGTTCCCTTGGCGACGACTCTGTCGTCAACGTAGAGGGTCTCGCCATCCAGCCGGACCTGCTGACCCTCCTTGACCTGCTCGAAGACCTCGTCGCCGATGTCGTCGATCAGCGGGATCCCGGCATCGACCAGCAATTGCGGCCCGAGGTTCGGATACCGCCCGCTGATGCTCGGGGCGGCGTTCACCACCGCCGCCACCTGGCACCTGACCAGGGAGTCGGCGGCGACCCGATCCAGGTCGGCGTGGTCGATGATCGCGATGTCACCGGGCTGCAGCCGCTTGGTGAGGTTCTTCGTGCGCCGATCGAGGCGAGCCCTACCCGTCACGCCGGTCAGGTCCCGCGACCTAGACCGGCGCGTAGCGGTGAAGCCTCGCCCGGGCGCTTTCATTGGACAGCCATTTTGCCAGATCTTGTGTAATGCCTACTCCAGACGGGCATCTCCGAGACGCGTCATCGTCTGTTGCTAAAAGTACAGGGCTGTAATTTTGCTCACACCTGCCGGGTGAGCTTTCGCGATCTGCGGGCATCAGCCCTGGGCGCAGCCCGCCCGGCCGCTCGGCCTGAGCGTCAGGTCCGGTCGGCGGCGGCGCGCTCGGCTGCGGCGGCCTGCAGCAATTCACCGGCATGGGCGCGGCCGAACTCCGAGTCCTCCAGGCCGGCCAGCATCCTGGACAGCTCTTTGACCCGACCGGCGCCATCGAGCCTGGTAATGCCGCTGCGCACCACCGTCCCGTCGCTCGTCTTCTCAACGACCAGGTGCGTGTCGGCGAACGCCGCGACCTGCGGCAGGTGCGTGACCACTATCACTTGCGCTAGCCGCGCCAGCCGGGCGAGGCGGCGACCGATCTCGACCGCCGCCTTCCCGCCAACTCCCGCATCGACCTCGTCGAAGACAAACGTTGGCACCGGGTCGGCACCGGCGAACACCACCTCGATGGCCAGCATGACCCGCGACAGCTCGCCGCCTGATGCGCCCCTGTGCAGCGGCAGCGGTGTCGCGCCCTGATGGGCGGTCAGCCTGATCTCCACTTCGTCCGCGCCGTGCGGTCCGAAACCCTGGGCGGCCGTCACGGCGACGGTAACCCTGGCATGCGGCATGGCCAGCTCGGTGAGCTCTGCCGAGACGGCAGTGCCGAACCGGACGGCCGTCTGCTTCCTGGCCTCCGTCAGCTGGCCTGCCAGCTCCGCCACCGTGGCCGCGAGATCAGCCTCCTGCTGGGCCAGCGCGCCGATCCGGTCCTCGTCGCTGTCGAGTTCGGTCAGTCGCGTGCTGGCCGCCTTCGCCCAGGCCAGGACGGCCGCCAGATCACCGCCGGGCGAGCCGTCGGCCAGCCGGCCGCCGTAGGCGCGCACCAGCCTGGTCAGCTCGGCTCGCCGCTCCTGCACCACGGCCAGCCGGCCAGGGTCGGCCTCGATGGACTCGGCGTACGAAGCCAGTTCGGTCGCGACATCCGACACGAGGTAGGCGGCCTCGCCGACTCGCGCGGCGAGGGCGGCCAGCAGGGGGTCATGCTGCGCGGCCGACTCAAGCGCGGTCCGCGCCGCGGCCAGCAGCGTGATCGCGTCCGCGGCGTCATAGCTGCCGCTGGACGGATCGCCAAGCAGCGCCTCGTGCGCGGTGGTGGCGGCGCTGTGCAGCGCGTCGGCGTTGGCCAGCCGCTCCTCCTCCGCGACCAGCTCGATGTCCTCACCCTCGACCGGCTCGGCCCGCTGAACCTCATCGAGGCCGCGGCGCAGTTCGTCCGCCTCGCGCGCGCGTTCCCTGGCCGCCGTGGTCAGCTCCGCCAGCTCCGCCGCGACTTCCTGGTGCCGGTGGTAAGCACGCTGATACGAGGCGAGAAGCTCGGCTAAGGCCGGGCCGCTGAAACGGTCGAGCGCCTGCCGCTGTCGGCCGGGCTTCAGCAGCTGCTGCTGGTCGGCCTGGCCGTGCACAGCCACCAGGTCATCGGCCAGGTAGGTCAGCAGCGACACCGGCACCGACCGGCCGCCGGCCGTGGCCCGGGAGCGGCCTTCGGCGCTGACCGACCGGCTCAGCAGCAACGTGCTGCCGTCATCATCCAGGTCGCCGCCCGATTCATTGACCTGCCGGGCTACGGCGCCGTCCGGGTCGATGATCAGCCGTCCCTCGACCAGCGCCCGCTCGGCGCCCGGCCGGACCCGCGACGGGTCGGCCCGTCCGCCGAACAGCAAGCCAAGGCCGGACACGACCATGGTCTTGCCTGCCCCGGTCTCGCCGGTGACGACGTTGAAGCCGCCCGATAGCTCGAGCACCGCCTCGTCGATCACCCCGAGGCCGGTAATCCGCACTTCCTCAAGCATGGCCGCCCGGCTCCTTGCCTGCGCTGTCAGCTCTCCGCCTGTCCGCCATCGCCGTGCCCCGCCCGGTCATAACCACCCTGCCCGCGCCAGCCTGCCACCGGCAGCCGGAATTTCGCCACCAGCCGGTCGGTGAACGGCGCTCCGATCCTGACCTCGGCCCCGGTACGCACCGGCAGCCGGGCCAGCAGGACCGGGCGGTCGCCGCGCTGGACCTCAACTCGGGAGCCGGGCGGAAGTTCGACCTTACGTCGCCCATCGCACCACAGAACGCCCCCTGCCGTCTCAGGTAGACCGCCGGCCGTGCCGATGACCTCGGCGGCGAGCACCGACCTGGGCGACACCACCATCGGCCCGGCGAAGAGCGCGTGCGCGCTGATCGGTACCAGCAGCAGAGCCTCCACCTCCGGCCAGACAACCGGGCCGCCGGCCGAGAATGCGTAGGCCGTGGAGCCAGTCGGCGTAGCAAACACCACGCCGTCGCAGCCCCACCTCGACAGCGGCCGGCCGTCGACCTCGGTCACCAGGTCGAGCATTCGCTCCCTGGCCGACTTCTCCACCGTCGCCTCGTTGAGCGCCCAGGTCCGGGTCAGCCACTCGCCGTTGAACCGAACCGTGACGTCGATCGTCATCCGCTGCTCGACCTCGTACTTGCGGTCGACCACGCTGTCGACGGCGGCGATCAGATCCTCGGGCTCGGCCTCGGCCAGGAACCCCACGTGGCCGAGGTTGACACCCAGGAGCGGAACCCCGGCCGGCCGGGCCAGCTCGGCGGCCCGCAACAGCGTGCCGTCGCCACCCACCACCAGGACCATCTCGGTCCCCTCTGCCGCCGCAGGCGAGACCGGGACGGAAGTCGGGGCCTCCAGGCAGAGTTGGTCGGCCTCGGGCGCCAGCACCCGAAGGGCGACGCCCGCCGTCGCGAGCCGCTTCGCCATGACCCGCGCGACCCGGAGGGCGGCTGGCCGGCCAGTGTGCGCGACCAGGAGCATCGTCCGGCCCGATCCACCCTGCCCGCTCATTGCGGTCCCTCCGCGATAGCCCGGCGCAACTCGCCGGGGTCCAGCGGCGGCGCTCCCCGGCGCAGCCACAGGAAATACTCAACGTTGCCGGCCGGGCCGGGTAGCGGGCTCGCCGTCACGCCGAGCACGCCGAGGCCCAACTGGCCCGCCGCATCCGTCACCGCGGTGACCGCGGCGGCGCGCAGGTCGGGATCTCGCACCACGCCATCGCCGACCATATTCTTGCCGACCTCGAATTGCGGCTTGACCATCAGCAGGAAGTCGGCGTCCGGCGCGGCGCTGGCAACCAGGGCCGGCAGCACAAGCGCAAGCGAGATGAACGACAGGTCGGCCACGACCAGTTCGGGGGCCGGGGCGACCTGATCGGGAGTCAGCGTGCGCACGTTGACCCGCTCCAGGACGGTGACCCGCTCGTCTGTCCGCAGCGACCAGGCCAGCTGGCCGTAGCCGACGTCGACGGCCACGACGTGCGCGGCCCCGGCTCTCAGGAGCACGTCGGTGAACCCGCCGGTCGATGCACCCGCGTCCAGGCAGCGCCGCCCGGCGACCGCGAGGCCGGGGAACGCCGTCAGGGCCCCCGCCAGCTTGCGACCGCCGCGGGAAACATAATCGGGTTCCTCGGCTGCCTGCTCGATGGTGATGGCCGCGTCAACGCTCACCTGTGATGCGGCCTTAACCGCGGTCTGGCCGCCCACGGCGACGCGTCCGGTGGCGATCAGCTCGGCCGCCTGGTCGCGGGACCTGGCCAGGCCCCGGCGGACGAGTTCTGCATCGAGCCGCAGCCTCCTGCTCATCGGGATAGATGTCGGCCGTCAGCTGCCGTCTGCGCCGGCCGGCCCGGCAGTGCCGGAGTCCAGCTCGCCGAGGACGTCGGTGAGCTGGGCATGCACCTGCTCGAAGAGCTCGGGATGGTCGCTCACCGGCAGGCCAGGGAGCCGGTCGAGCAGCCGGAGCGCCGCATCGACCCGCGGCTCTCCGGTCCCCGGCCGGGCGCTGACCTGGGCGCCGGACGGCCCGGTCGGATATCCCGCTGGATCGGCGCCGGATTCCCGCGCGGCCAGGTCCCCGGCCGCCTCCGGCTCGTCCCGGTCAGTCTCATGCTCCATCTCGCCACCGTTCTGCTGGTGCAGGCAGGCCGGCCCGTCGTCGCCGGCCAGGCTTGCCCCCGCGGGTGCGGTTCCGCCGCACCACCCTGCCCAAAACGCTACCCCTCGCCGCCGTCAGCCTGTCGCACCCGACGCGCCCGACTCGGCCCCGGCCTACCACGGTCGCGCGCAGGGACGGAGAATGAATGACCTTGAAAGCGAGGGATGATGGCGACAGCCGAGGAGTGCCGCATCGCGCTGGAGAAGCTGATCGGCCGGATCGCGGACATGGAGGCCGAGGACCGCGCCAGGCACCTGGTCGACAGGACGATGAGTCTGCGCGTTCCCGATCTGGGCCTGATGTTTCTGACCAGGCTCGGGCCGCATGGCGCCGAGCCCGTGCGCCAGGTGGACCCCGGCACGTCCGCCCAGGTCAGGTTCACGGCGGACAGCGACACGGTGGTCGCCATCGCGGACGATCCCGGCAGTTTCATGCGGGCCTGGCTGTCCGGCAAGCTGAAGGTCCACGGGAACGTGTTCGACCTGCTGCGCCTGCGCAGGCTGAT
>JASHUE010000136.1:0-5883 GCA_030040195.1 Streptosporangiaceae bacterium
CAGCCAGTGGGTGGGTTGCGGCATGGACCGGTGCGTGGTTTGCAGGCATTGCGCTGATGTTCCCGATCGCGGCCTGGGAGCCCTCCGCGCCAGCGATCATGAGCGGTAACTGCTGGGAAGGCTCGGGCTGCGTCCTGACCGGATACCGGTATGCCGTCGTGAGCTGGGGAGAGCTAGCAGTCGTGGCCGGATGGCTAGGACTGGGAGCCGCGATGACCTTGATCCTGACCCGGTCAGCTCGACGCCGCGCCCGTTGGGCGGCCGAAAGGACGGTCACAGGCACGTAGTCGGGGTGGCGGCTCAGCGATAGCCGGAGAGATCGGGCGCAAAGTGAACTACCTTCCCGTTGCGACGGATGGCGAAGCCGGGCACCGGCCGTCACCGAGTGCATGTCATGAGATTGAGTGGAGGCCGCCTCCAGCATCCCGGCACTCCGCACATCACGCCTGTCCGCGGCTTGTCAGCGGCGGTGCCGGGCTCGTTCCTCCTCGTCCTGGCGGTCTGCCTCGCGATCCTGCTCGCGGCGCTCCCGCACCTCGGCCCCGTGCTCATCGAGGCGCAGCCGGCGCTCCAGTTGCTCAGCGCGACGCTGTTCCTTTGGCGTCGAGTGCCCTTGCCGCTCCTGCTCACGTAGCGCATCGAGCTCTTCCCGCAGGGCCTCATCACGCGGCCGCGGCTCATCAGGATCAGTCATAGCCTGTTCCTTCCGCTCATCCATCACCATGCCGTCCCTCTAGCAGATCGCACCTACCCCAGCCCTCTCCAGGCGGGTCCTCGGTTTGACCGGCAGAACCGGACAATTTGCGCCCGGTGCCGGAGAAGCAGTGTTGCCAGGCCGGGGACGGGGCTGAAGCTGCGTGCCATTGGACAGCTGCCTAGGCCGGAAATAGGTTTGCCCGGCCGCGACATGGTCCTGCATTCTTCAGGACATGTTCATCGGGATGAGCTCCGTGGCGCGCGGTCTGGTCCTGCGCCTGCCGCTGGCGGCTGCCCGTCTGCTGCCCGCTGGCGGCGTCCGAGTCTGACCCTCCCCGCAGCGGAGAACCACCGGGGAGGGTGCGCTCGCGGCAGTTTTCTGCCCCGGTTCTGGCCCGGTCGCGACCCGATCGGGTTCCGTATTCCCCTGACCTGCCGTCCACTGGCGACGGCATGGCGCCATCGCGAGGAAGGACGATGAGCAAGCAGCAGTTCGTGCGCGACAAGCCGCACGTCAACATCGGCACCATCGGTCATGTCGATCACGGCAAGACAACCCTGACCGCTGCGATCACCAGGATGCTCTCGGACACCGATCCGGTGCGGAACCGGTTCATCGCGTTCGAGCACATCGACCGCGCACCCGAGGAGCGACGCCGGGGCATCACGATCAACCTCGCTCACGTCGAGTACGAGACTGCCGCCCGGCACTACTCGCACGTCGACATGCCCGGTCATGCCGACTACGTCAAGAACATGATCACGGGCGCCGCCCAGGTAGACGGCGCGATTCTGGTGGTGTCGGCCGAGGACGGCGTCATGCCGCAGACACGCGAGCATGTACTGCTGGCCAGCCGGATCGGCGTGCCCGCCCTGGTCGTCGCGCTCAATAAGGCCGACCTAGCCGACCCGGAGCTGATCGAGCTGATCGAACTGGAAGTCAGGGAAGAACTCACCAGCCACGGCTATCCGGGCGACGACGTGCCCGTCATACCCGTCTCCGCGACCCTGGCGCTACGCGGAGACGGGCAGTGGCAGTCGCGGCTGCGCGACCTCATGGACGCGGTCGACCAGTACATTCCGGTGCCACCCCGCGCGCTGGACAAGCCGTTCCTGATGCCGGTCGAAAGCGTGCTGACCATCAGCGGCCGCGGCACCGTGGTGACCGGCAGGATCGAGCAGGGCAGCATCGAATCCGGCCAGCCGGTCGAAGTGGTGGGGCTAGGCCGCACCATCACCTCGGTCTGCACCGGGCTGGAGACCTACGGCAAGCAACTGCACTGCGCCGTCGCTGGCGACAACGCCGCGCTTCTGCTGCGCGGAGTCCGGCGGTCCGACGTGCGCCGCGGCCAGGTCGTCGCCGTCCCCGGCAGCGTCACCGCGGTGCACAGGTTCGCCGCCCGCCTGTACGCGCTGACACAACAAGAGGGAGGGCGACACACGCCGTTCTTCAGCAACTACCGGCCCCAGTTCTTCTTCCGCACCACCGATGTCTCCGGCACCATCACGGTCAACTCGGCCAGCATGGTGATGCCCGGAGACAGCGCGGATCTGGTCGTCGCACTCGGTCAGCCGGTCGCCATCACCGCCGGCCAGCAATTCGCCATCCGTGAAGGCAAACGAACCGTCGGCGTCGGCACCGTCAGCCAGATACTGGACTGAGAACCGCTGGTCCGGCTACGCGGCCGGACCAGCGGCATATCTGCCAGCCGGCAGTTTGCTCTGCTGACCACCTGAAGATCACCGCAGCGCAGCGCTGATAGCTGGCGGACGCTCGCTCCGGAAGGGGGTGATCTGCGCATCCCCAGGCTTATTCACCCGGCCGGTGCGTGCGGCATGGACCAGCCCTGGTGATCCCGCGAGACCGGCAGCCATCCGTATCCAGCTCGCCTATCCTCGGCCCATGGGAGTCCAGGTACTGCCGGCGACGGGGCGATGGGATGGCTTCGTGTCGCTCATGGTGCCACGCAAGCCAGGCGGCGGCGGATGCGTCTGCATGGCATACCGCAATTCCAGCCTCGGCATGTCCGGCCGTATCGCGCACATGCGCGCGCTGTGCGACAGTGAACCGGGCCCAGGGGTGCTGGCGTACGTGGATGGCCAGACGGTCGGCTGGTGCTCGGTCGCGCCGAAGTCCACCTACCGCGCCCTGGTCAACTCCCGGACGATCCCGCACCTTCAGGACGAGGATGCGTGGTCGGTGGTGTGCTTCGTAGTGCGTCCGGGGTTCCGGCGCCGAGGCCTGATGCACCCGCTGCTGGAGGGCGCGATCGGGCATGCCTGCGCGATGGGCGCCACCACGCTGGAGGGCTACCCGGTCGATCCCGGCGGCGAGCGCGTTGACCAGACCGCCGGTTATGTGGGCACCGTCCCGCTGTTTGAGGCGCACGGATTCAACCGCGTCCGCCTGACCTCCGGACACGGCGGCGGAAAGCCCCGCTGGCTGGTCCGCCGACAGCTCCCCTGACCACGCCGCTGCCTGCTCCCGGCGGAAGCGCATGGATACAAGCCTGTCCGCCTGCCCGCTAGGCCCTGGACGCAGCCGAGGCATCAGTGCTCGGGGCCAGCCCTAGCTGCGTCAGAACGCTCGCCAGCTCTCCTGGGTGCTCGACAAGACGGGTCCCCAAGCCGATCGCGGCGGCCGATGCCGGCGGTGAGTCATCGACCAGTACCGCCTCGGATGGCGCGATGTACTGGTCGCTGAGCCATGGCCCGAAGAACGGGCTGTGCCCGCCGATCAGGCCGTTCTTCAGGACACCGAGCGAAGCCGAGTCCAGGATGGCGTCGAAGATGCCTCCGAGGCGCAGGGCCGGTACCGTCCAGCGGCAAAAGGCGTCCATGTTGTCGGTCGCCAGGATCACTTTGATCCCCTGCCCGCGGATCGCATGGAGGGCATCGACCGACGCGGGGTCGTAGAACTCGAAGCGCCGGCAGCTGTGCTCGAGGTCGGCCAGCAGATCCGCAGCGGCCAGACCCAGGCTTCCGGCGGCCGACGTGCACACGTCCTCCGCGGCCACTGCCCCGAGCATCCACTCCCGGATGAGTTCAGCACGGCTGAAGACGTAGCTCCGCACCCTGGCCGAGTCCGCAGCTGACAAGCGGCAACCGGGCCCTTGCTGCCAGAACAGCGACGTCGAGAGAGTCTTGTGCCAGTCGACGAAGACGACGCGGACATTCACCGCCAGCAGTATCCCTCCCGTAACCGCCGCTGGGTTGGCAGAGATGCCACGAAGACTGGCATCGCCTCCAACGTACTCGCCGCAACGCGGCGATCGCGGCGGCGTCTTAAGGACAAGAGACTGGACGATCACGTGGGGCAGCCATGCATGCGCTGGGGGCAGCAGCCGGACGGCGAAGCGGTCTGAGTGCAGCGCTAGCTTGCCTGGCAGTCCTGACACTCGCCGCGTGTGGCTCGTCAGCTGGGGCGGCACGCACGGCTAACGCCGGGGCAAGCCCGCGCGCGGACGCCGGCCCGGCCAGCCAGGCCAGAGCGGGCTCGGCCAGTTCACTGCCGACCGGATCGCCTGCGGCCAAGGCCAGCGTCAAGCACGTCGACTTCCTGAACGGGGTGTCGTGTGCGTCTCCCACCAACTGCACGGCAGTCGGCGACTACTACCAGGCGGCCAGCGGCCCGCAGCTAAGTCTCGTCGAGCGGTGGAACGGGACGGCGTGGCGGGCCGAGCCTTCGCCCAGCGTCGGTCGAGCTAGCACCCTGGACAGCGTCTCGTGCCCGAGCGCCGCTAGTTGCGCCGCCGTCGGTTCGCTGATCCTGGGCTGGAACGGGGTGACCTGGAAGGTCGAGCTCCGATCCAGCCCGTTCGTCAGCGTCTCCTGCATCACGCCGAGCTGGTGCATGGCCGTCGGCGTCACCAGCGGCGGCGCGCCGGAGTCCGGTTACTGGAACGGCGCGAAGTGGAAGCTGGAGTCGATGCCCCGGCCGCGGCACCCAGCGCAGCGCATCACCCTGGCCGAAGTCTCCTGCACCGAGCAGAGATTCTGCATGGCGGTCGGGGACTACTCCTACGGCGTGGGCGCCATGCCCAGCACGGGGGCCAGGGACCGGACCCTGGCCGAGCGGTGGAACGGATCGTCCTGGCAAGTCGTCCTCTCGGTCGACGTGGCCAGCTGGGATCAGCTCAGCGCCATCTCCTGCACATCATCCCGCGCGTGCACCGCGGTCGGCAGCAGCGCGTCGCAGCAGTTCGCGCTGGCTGAGCGATGGAATGGCTCGAGGTGGAATACCGAGCGCGTGCCCAACGTGAACCGGATCGGCTATACCCGGCTGACCGCCGTGTCATGCGGTTCCGTGAGCGCCTGCATGGCGCTGGGCACCTACAACGGGGGCATCATGGCCATCGCCGAATCGTGGAACGGCGTCGCGTGGAAGCTGCACCCGATGCCGAGCCCACCGCAGTCCGCACCATACGTCCAGCTTGACGGCCTGTCGTGCACCGGGCCGGACGCATGCGTAGCGGTAGGGACCGACGGCAGCACACTCGCCGAGATCTGGACCGACGCACACTGGCACATCACGCCCACCCCCAACCCGTAGCCGGTCCCGCAGCGATCCGTCATCGTCGAGGACACCGGGCCCGCACCTGCTCGGCCGGCGCTGTAGCGCGGCGCGAGTCTCGCGACAGATGGCCTCAGCCGTTGAGCGGGGACATGTCCGCGTAGCGGTCGCCGGCTGGCGGGCGGATCGCGCCGAGGCGAGCGAGGTGATCCGGGCTCAGCACGAGGTCGGCCGCCGCGGCGTTCTCCTCCAGCCTCAAGACCCGCCTGGTGCCGGGGATCGGCACCAAGTCGTCGCCCTGGGCGAGCAGCCACGCGAGCGCGACCTGTGCCGCAGTCGCGCCAGCCTCGGCCGCTACCGCCTCGACCTCCGCGACGATGCGCAGGTTCTGCTGCAGGTTCTGTTGCGCGAAACGGGGATTGCCGGCTCGGAAGTCGCTGGCGTCGAGCTGGTCGGTCGAGCGGATCTGGCCGGTCAGGAACCCGCGGCCCAGTGGTGAGTAGGCCACGAAGCCGATGCCGAGAACGCGCACCAGGGGCAGGATCTCGGCTTCGGGGTCCCGCGTCCACAGCGAGTACTCGGTCTGCAGCGCGGTGACTGGGTGCACCGCGTGCGCCCGGCGGATCGTCGCGGGCGACGCCTCCGAGAGGCCGATGTGCCGGACCTTGCCCTCG
>JASHUE010000137.1:0-4678 GCA_030040195.1 Streptosporangiaceae bacterium
TGGCCCTCGTGGTCGGCGGCGTGCTGATCGTCTTCAGCGATCCGGTCGTCACCCGCGCCTGGAGCTCGCTGTTCGTGGATCCCGGTTACACGCTCGGGCAGACCTGGGACTCGTTGTCGTTCGCTTACTCGCAGATGTTCGAGGGCGCCATCCTGAACCCGTCCACGGTGAGCGCGGCCGTCCACGGCGGCTCGATCGCGGCGATCTTCTATCCGCTGTCGTCGACCTGCGCCCAGGCCACGCCGCTGATCCTGACCGGACTGTCGGTGGCGATCGCGTTCCGGTGCGGGCTGTTCAATATCGGCGCCGCCGGGCAGTGGGTCGGCGGCGCAGTCGTGGCGACCTGGCTCGGATTCGGCGTCAGCCTGCCGCCGGTGATCCACGTCGTCGTCTGCGTGGTCGGCGGCTTCGTCGGCGGCGCGGTGATCGGCTGGTTCGTCGGCCTGCTCAAGGCCAGAACGGGCGCCCACGAGGTCATCGTCACGATCATGCTGAACTACGTCATGTACGACCTGCTGTCCTACCTGTTGTCGCACCCGGCGATGCTTCAGCAGCCAGGTCAGACTAACGAGATCGCGCCGTTCGTCGCGAACGACGCCAACCTGGCCCACGTCGGCGGGCCGCCGCCACAGGTCGGGATCGGCTTCCTCATCGCCGTGGCGGCCGCGCTCGCTTGCGCGTGGCTGCTGTCACGGACGACCACCGGCTTCCAGTTCCGCACGGTCGGCGCCAGCGCAAGCGCGGCCCGCACGGCCGGCATCAACGTGGAACGGTCCTGGATCCTGGTGATGCTCCTGGCCGGCGGCCTGGCCGGGCTGTCGGCGGCGGGCGTGGTCCTTGGCACCAACACGCAGCTCACGTTCAACAGTTACGGCACCTACGGGCCCGACGGCATCACGGTCGCGTTGCTCGGGCGGGCCAGGCCGATCGGAGTGATCTGGGCCGGGTTGCTGTTCGGCGCCTTGCACGTCGGCGGAACGTACGTGGAGGCGGCCACGCTCGGCCAGGTCCCGGCCGACATCGTCCAGGTGCTCGAGGGACTCATCGTGCTGTTCGTGGCCGCACCCGCGCTGATCAGGGCCGTGTTCCGGTTGCGGTCCACCTCGGGGGCCGGCATGGAGGCCGTCGCGAAGGGATGGAACGGGTGACCACGCTCGCTGCTGCGGTACGCGCGCCGCTCATCACGGAACGCCGGCACGTGGCGGCGATCACTTTCGCCGTGCTCGGCCTGATCAATATCTTCGTGTTTGGCATGCTCGCGCACGCCGGGGACGCGGGCTTCGCGCTGTCCCAGTCGGGACTCGGAATCAAGATCCCGGTCATCCGGGTGCCCGCGGCGCCGGCATGCTACGTGCTGGGCGCGCTGTGCCTCGGGCTCGGCGTTGCCAGGGCCACCGTGCCGTTCAGCCAGCGCGGCAAGCGGATCGCGATCGCTGCCGTGCTGCTGTTCTTCCTGCTGGCCCTGCTGTGCTGGGCCGACGCCGGCGCCATACCGCTCAACGTGATCATCATCATGCAGGGCACCTGGGTCGCCTCGATCCCGCTGATCCTGGGCGCGCTGTCCGGCTGCCTGTGCGAGCGGTCCGGCGTGATCAACATCGCGATCGAGGGCCAGCTGCTATTCGGCGCGTTCAGCGCCGCGATCGTCGCCAGCGCCTTCGGCGGCGTGTGGGCCGGGCTGGTCGCCGGATCCCTGACCGGCGGCCTGGTCGGCCTGCTGCTGGCGGTGTTCGCGATCACGTTCCTGATGGACCAGATCATCCTGGGGGTCGTGCTGAATGTGCTCGCGCTCGGGATGACCGACTACTTCTTCGACCGGCTGATGTCGACGAACCCGAGCTACAACACCGGGAACACCTTTGCCACCCTCAAGATCCCGGGGCTGGCGCAGATCCCGGTGATCGGGCCGATCTTCTTCGACTCGAACGTCTTCCTCTACATCACCTACGCCGCGATCATCGTGATCCAGATCGCCATGTTCAGCAGCCGGTGGGGCCTGCGGGTCCGGGCCGTCGGCGAGCACCCGACCGCGGCCGACACCGTCGGCATCCCGGTGCTGTGGACCCGCTACCGCAACGTCATCCTCGGCGGGCTGGTCGCCGGCATCGGCGGCGCGTTCCTGACGGTCGGCTCGGTCGGCAGCTTCAGCCCGGACATGAGCTCCGGATTTGGCTACATCGCGCTGGCGGCGCTCATCTTCGGCCGGTGGACGCCGCTGGGCTCGCTGGCCGCCGCGCTGCTGTTCGGCTTCTGCCTGGAGCTGGCGCTGGTGCTGCCCACGGTGAACCCGGTGCTGCCGGCGCCGATCATGAACATGGCCCCGTACGTGGCCACGATCATCGCGGTGGCCGGCCTGGTCGGCAAGGTCCGGGCGCCCAAGGCCGACGGCCAGCCGTACGTCAAGGCGTGACCGGGCGGCCGGCGAGATGGACTTCGACTGGGCATCCCTGCGTGCCGCCGCCACCGCCGCGGCCGCGCGGGCCTATGCGCCGTACTCGGGCCTGCGGGTCGGCGCGGCGGGACAGGGCAGCGAGGGCACGGTCGTGACCGGCTGCAACGTCGAGAACGCCTCGTACGGCCTGACCCTGTGCGCCGAGTGCGGGCTCGTCAGCGCGCAGCGCGCGGCTGGCCTCGGCCCGCTGGTTGCGGTGAGCGTCGTGGCCGGCGACGGCGCCCCGCTCGTGCCCTGCGGGCGCTGCCGCCAGCTGCTGCTCGAGGCCGGCGGGCCCGGGCTGCTGCTGGATGCCGACGGCGGGCCGGTGCGCCTCGGCGACCTGCTGCCCGGCGCGTTCACCGGAGCGGACCTCGCGGCCCGGTCGGATGGGCCGGATGCCTGACGCCGTCGAGCTGATCCGGGTCAAGCGCGACGGCGGCCGGCTGTCGGACGCTGACATCGGCTGGCTGATCGCCGCCTACACCCGCGGGGATGTCGCCGACGAGCAGATGTCCGCGCTGCTGATGGCGATCTATTTCACCGGCCTGGATCCCGGTGAGCTGCAGGCGTGGACCGACGCGATGATCAGCAGCGGCGAGCGGCTCGACCTGACCGGGCTCAGCGCGCCCACGACCGACAAGCACTCGACCGGCGGCGTCGGCGACAAGGTGTCGCTCGTGCTGGCCCCGCTGGTGGCCAGCTGCGGGGCGGCGGTCCCGCAGCTGTCGGGCCGCGGTCTGGGCCACACCGGCGGGACCCTGGACAAGCTGGAGTCGATACCGGGCTGGCGCGCGCGGCTGTCTAACGCGGAGATCGTGACGGTCCTGCGCACCGCCGGGTGCGTCATCTGCGCGGCCGGGGACGGCCTGGCGCCGGCGGACCGCAAGCTGTATGCCCTGCGAGACGTCACCGGCACGGTGGAGTCCATCCCCCTGATCGCCAGCTCGATCATGTCGAAGAAGATCGCCGAGGGCACGAGCTCGCTCGTGCTCGACGTCAAGGTCGGCAGCGGCGCGTTCATGCCCGATCTCGCATCCGCCCGCGCGCTCGCGCAGACGATGGTGAACCTCGGCAACGGCCGGGGCGTGCGCACGAGCGCGCTGCTCACCCGGATGGACACCCCGCTCGGGCGAGCGGTCGGCAACGCGGTCGAGGTCGAGGAGGCGGTGGCCACGCTGCGTGGCAAGGGTCCCCCTGACCTGATCGCGGTCACGCTGGCGCTGGCAACCGAGATGCTGCGGCTGGCCGGGATCGCCGCCGATCCCGCCGCCGCGCTTGCGGACGGGCGGGCCCTGAGTTCCTACCGCGCGATGATCACGGCTCAGGGCGGCGACCCCGGCGCGCCGCTGCCCGTCGCGCCGCACGCTGAAGTGGTCACCGCCGAGCAGGCAGGCTGGATGACCGCCCTGGACGCCAGGGCGGTCGGCGTCGCGGCGTGGCGGCTCGGCGCCGGGCGGGCTAGGAAGGAAGACCCGGTGTCGGCCGCCGCGGGTGTCATTTGCCTGATCAAGCCGGGCGAGCCGGTTGAGCCGGGCCAGCCGGTGCTTGAGCTTCGGGCCGAGGACCCGGCCCGGTTCGAGCGTGCGCGGGCCGCCCTGGCCGGAGCGATCCGGATCGGGCCGCAGCCCCCGGAGCCGGCCGACCCGGTCCTCGAGCAGATCCCCGCGGCTGCGGACCGTCCGGCTGTCCGGTCATGACCGGACAGCCGGACGGTTTGCCGATGGCGACTGCGTCTAGAGCTGGCCAGCTAACGGGAGGTAACGTCGGGACGGTGGGGATCGAATCTCTTGACCGGCTTGTCCCCGGCCGCGCCGAATTTGACGTGGCCGAGGTTGCCACGTCCGATGCCGGACTGCGCCAGGTCCTGCACGGTCTTCCTGGCGTGGATCAGGTCGGCGTGCAGGAACGAGTCGCGGGGCTGGCCACTCGTTCCGTCAAAAAGGATTCCAAGCTCAGGGCGCTTGACCTCGCGATCAGGATGGTCGACCTGACCACGCTCGAGGGAGCCGATACTCCGGGCAAGGTGACCGCGATGTGCGCGAAGGCACGGCACCCCGATCTGGCCGATCCGCCCGCGCCGCCGGTGGCGGCGGTATGCGTCTACCCCGACCTGGTGCCCGTCGCCCGTGCCGGGGTGGCCGGCAGTGACGTTGCCGTCGCGTCGGTGGCGACCGCGTTCCCCTCGGGCCGCGCGTCGCTGGCGGTGAAACTCGCCGACGTCCGGGACGCCGTCGCCGCCGGAGC
>JASHUE010000138.1:0-3784 GCA_030040195.1 Streptosporangiaceae bacterium
GACGCCGCCGAGACGCTAGCGCTGCTGCCGCCCCCGGCGATGCTGGCCGACCGGCCGGCGCGCAGCCGAGTGCTCGCAGTATCCGTTGCCGTGGCGACGGCGGGTGGCGGCACCGAGCCGGCCAAGGCGGCACTGGCCGCCGGCCTGACCGACTCCTTCGGCCCGGAACTGGTCCGCACGCTCGCGGTCCTCGAGCCGCGGGCCATCGAACGTCTGACCGCCGAACTGGGAATCCGGCCGGCTGAGATGGTCTCAGGAGCGGAAACCGATCAGGAACGCCAGGCCGAAGATCGCCATAACGGCGAGCACTGACTGGATCATGCTCCCGAGGACGTGCCCGGTCAGCACCGCAGCGCGGCCGTCCGTCACGTGCCCGAGGCCGGCGCCGAGCGTACCGCCGACGACGTGGACGATGACGTGGATGCCTGCCGGGGCTGTTACCGTCGGCGGCGGGAGGTATGACCGTGCCGGTCACCGTTTGTGAGCTAGCAGTAGCGCCGGTCAAGGGCATGCGACTGCGCTGCGCGAGCCAGGTCGAGCTTGGACGGCACGGGGTAAAGGGTGATCGTGAATTCCTGGTTATCGGGGAGGACGGCACGCTGTTGCTGACCGCCCGAACCCCGGCGCTGCAGCAGATCGAGCCCGCGTGGGACCCGGTAAGAAACGTCCTCACGCTGAGCTTCCCCGACGGTGATGTCGTCCAGGACACACCCGAGATCGGGCCTCCCGCGACCACCCGGACGTACGACGGGCGGGCCATAGCCGGGTGGATCGTCCTGGGGTCGCTCGGCGACGCGCTGTCGGGTTACCTCGGTCGGCGCGTGCACCTGTTCAAGCGGGAGCCGGAGCACCTTGGCACCGACGATGAGCCCGTGACATTGATGTCCGAGGCATCGCTTCGGGCGCTCGCCCCGGAGTTCAATGGCACGGCGCCTGACTCTCGCCGGTTCCGTATGACCATCACGATCACCGGCACCGACGCTTGGGCCGAACACGGCTGGGGCGGCCAGAAGGTGAGCATCGGAGATGTCATCCTGCGCGTCATTGCCCCCGTGCCGCGCTGCGTGGTCACGACACGAAACCCGGACTCGGGCGCCACCGATGCGCGCATTCTGCACGCGCTGGCCCGGCTACGCGGCAAGGACGACATGACCTTCGGCGTCTGGTGCGAGATCCTCCGCCCCGGCCGCGTTCAGGTCGGTGATCTCGTCGTGGCCCCGTCATGCAGCTGATCACAAGCCGCCGACAGCGGTGCTTATTCACCGCTGGGATCGGTGGTCTGGCTGCCGACGCCGTGGTGGACGCGCCCGCCGACGAGTGCCTTGACGCGACCCAAACCTCGTGCTGATCATGGCGTGCGAGCGTGCCGGGCTCGCCGCAAGAGATGGCATGGCCGGTCTAGGCCGGTTCCCCGGCCTCTGGAGGTGCTCATGGCAGTTGCCCGCGCAGCTTCCGATTCGCAGGGCGTACTAGTGGCGCGGGAGAAAGCGAAACTGCGCAAAGTCCTCCGGCGCGTCGATCTCATTTTGTTTACCGCGTGCGCAATTGTCGGCCTCGACAGCGTCGCGTTCGCTGCGCAGGCCGGCGCGCAGGCAATCACCTGGCTGCTGATCTCGCTTGCGCTCTTCCTGGTTCCCTACGGCATGCTCGTGGCCGAGCTAGGCTCGGCCTTCCCGGTGGAGGGCGGCCCATACGAATGGGTCAAGATGTCCTTCGGAAGATTAATCGGCTCCATGATTGCCGTGCTCTACTGGCTGACGAACCCGATTTGGATCGGCGGCACGCTCTCAGCTAGCGCGATCGCCGCGCTGAACGACTTCGTGGTCCGCAAGCCGCTCGGCACCGTTGCGGAGATCATCGTCGGCCTGACCTTCACCTGGGTCACTGTAGCCTTTGCCATCATCGCCTTCCGCTACGGGAAGTGGGCGCCCAACATCGGCACTGCCGTCAAGATCGCCGTGGTAGGGATCTTCACCGTCTTGTTCGTGGTCTTTCTCGTCCGGCACGGCCGCCCAGCCGGTGTTTCGACCGCCGCCGACCTCCGGCCATCGGTAAACGGGTTTCTCACCGTAATTGGGGTGCTGGTTTTCCTGTGGGTGGGCTTTGAGTTGTCGACCGGCGCAGCCGAAGAGATGCGGAACCCGCAGCGGGATATACCGCGGATGATCCTCCGGTCAGGAATCATCGGCGCGGTTCTGTACGGGCTGGCGATTGCCGGGATCATCCTGGTGATCTCGAAAGCGGGCCTGTCGAGCGTGTCTGGTTTTGCCGATGCCCTGAAGGTCGTGTCCAGCGGCCTGCACTCGCGCGGCCTGGATGTGACATTCGGGATTCTTATCACCCTCACACTGGTCGGCAGCGGCGCAGTATGGCTAGAAGGCGCCGACCGCGTTCAGGCCATCGCGGCACTTGATGGCGCCGCCCCGGCGTGGATGGGCAGGTTCGCGAGTTTCGGGACACCCATAACCGTCAACATCATGTCCGGTGTCATCGGGTCAGCGTTCGTCTTCGTCGTGTTCCTGATCACCCAGGGCAGCCTTGCGCACTTCTTCTCGGTCATGATCGCGCTGGCGATCTCCTCTACGGCCCTGTGCTACGTGTTCGTTTTCCCGGCGCTGGTCGTATTGCGTCGCAGGTTTCCGGACGCTGCCCGGCCCTACAGGGTTCCGGGTGGCATGGCCGGTGCCTGGGTCGCGGCCGTGCTCACGGAACTGTTCGTGCTAGTGACGGCAGTCACTTTGCTGTGGCCCGGAGCCATGAATGCCGTGCTGGGGCAGCCGTACTCGGTCCAGAGCAACTGGGGTGTCTCTCGCGCCTTCTTCGAGTCCGTCACGCTGGGTGTGTTCGCCGCGATGATCCTGCTCGGCTTGGTGTTCTGGGCAGTGGGCGGCGGGAGCCGACGGCGCGGCGTGACCGGGGAGGCGGACTACGACGCGACCGGCACGACCCGCCGCGCCGGCCCGGCAACCTAGGCCGTTGTGCCTTCACATCGCCGGCTCGCGGGCAGACGCGGAACCCGATGCGGTCACTGCGGCAGTTGCAGCCTGAGCTCAATCACCCGGCGTGCCGCATACTGATGGTCGCTCCACTCAAGAAGCAGGCGATACCGCAGGCAACTGAGCCATTCGCGCATCGTCCACGCGACCGCCCGCTCCAGTTGGCGCTTTTGGCGGCTCGTCATAGCCGGGGCAGTGTTCTGCGTCAGGTCCGCTGGATCGGATGGGCTCAGCGCGCCGGCGAGACCGGTGAGCTCCAGGCTCATCTGCCGCTTCGGGTGTAGGCGTGCCCTCGAACGTGTTTTCACTTTTCCTCCTCCATGGTCTCGATAGGTCGAGCACCTCGGCCTGCGAGCTGGTGCCGACGGTCGTGACGCTACGGCCGCGACGGCAAGGAGGAATCGGGGGTTTCCACATGCAGGCATCACCAGGCCACCCTGTATCCGGCCCGGGACTCCGGTGCTGGTGCCAGCCCGATCGTCAGGGCGATGGTGGCGACTGTGTCCTGCGGGTCATGGCTGCGCCGAGTTCTGCGCGCGACGACACGCCGAGCTTGCGGTAGATCCGGGCGAGGTTTGCTTCAACTGTGCGCGGGCTGAGGAAGAGCGCCTGGGCGACCTGCCGATTCGTCTGGCCGGCAGCAGCCATGGTGGCGACGCGTTCCTCGGTGGCGGTCAGCTCAAGCGGTGCGGGCGGGCGCAGGCCGATGCGGGAAAGTTCCGAGCGCGTTCGTTCGGCCCATAGCGGAGCAGGCAGTTTTTCGAAGATGCCGAGAGCTTGTTCCAGGC
>JASHUE010000139.1:0-4401 GCA_030040195.1 Streptosporangiaceae bacterium
AGGCGCAGCCGCTAGCACCGCGCCGGCAGGCGCAGCCGCCAGCACCGCGCGGGCAGGCGCAGCCGCCAGCACGTCCTGTTCTCGCGCGGGGTTCCCGTACGGCCGCCAGGCCGCAGGAAGTCCTGATAACCGAGCTAAGTGACACTGGTGACGGCGCGATGGCGCGATCTGGCGCCACTCGATGACGACGGCAGGGCGCAAAACCGGAATGCCCGCGGCCGGCCCGGCCGCCACCACAGCCGCCGCTACCACGACCGACACCACCCCCGTTGCCGACACGCTGGCAGCGGGCGTCACGACGCCGGCGCCCGCACCGCCCCGGCGCACTCCGAGCATGGCCCGGTCCAGCAGCGTGATGGCGCTCGGCACGATCATCTCGCGCTTCACCGGCTTCCTGCGCACGGCAGTCCTGCTGTACGCCATCGGGACGCAGAGCCTGGGCGACGCCTACAACGTCGCCAACAACCTGCCCAATGCCGTCTACAACCTCGCGCTCGGCGGCATTCTCACGAGCGTCGTCGTTCCGCTGCTGGTCAACGCGGCCAAGAAGAACCATGACGGCGGCGAAGCTTACGACCAGCGCATCTTCACCCTGGGCGTGCTCGCTCTCGGGGGCATCACGATCGCGGCCACGGCCGCCTCGGTCCCGATCACGGCCATCTACGGCCACGGCATGGGCAACGCCGCGACCTACCACCTGACCGTGATCTTCACCTACTTCTTCCTGCCGCAGATCTTCTTCTACGGGGTCAGCTCGCTGGCGGGCGCGATCCTCAACGCCCGCGGTAGCTTCGCCTCCCCGATGTGGACGCCGATCGTCAACAACATCGTGGTCATCTTCGTGGGCATCGCGATGATCATGATTGCCGGGACCGGGCGCACTCCGGAGACCATCTCGGGCGGAGAGATCCAGCTGCTCGGGATCGGGACCACGCTCGGGATCGTCCTGCAGACGCTGGCGATGTGGCCGTCGATGCGCCGGGTCGGGTTCCGCTGGCGGCCCCGGTTCGACTTCCGCCGGGCGGAGGTCTCGGAAGTCGGGCGGATGGGCGGCTGGATGTTCGTCTACATCCTGGCCACCCAGCTCTCGTTCGTGACCACCACGATCGTCTCGAACGACGCCGGGGCCAGGGTCTGCAAGACGTGCGCGGGAGCCGGTTACGCGGCGTTCAGCAACGCCTGGCAGCTCTTCCAGCTTCCGTACGCGATCGTCGGCATGTCGGTCATCACCGCGATGCTGCCCCGCATGAGCGCGCACGCGGCCGGCGGTGAGAACCGGCTGCTGGTCAAGGACTTCTCGGCGGCGACCCGGCTGTCGTCCGTCATCACCGTGCCCTCGGCGATGATCCTGGCCGTCCTCGGGCCGCCCCTGGCTGAAGGCGTGTTCGGCCACGGGGCCACGTCTGCGGCCTCCGCCCGCTACCTCGGCGTCATCTTCGGCGTCTTCTGCCTGGGCCTGCTGCCCTACACGCTGTTCAACCTGCTGCTGCGCGCCTTCTACGCCGTACACGACAGCAAAACGCCCGCCTTGATCGGCTGCGTGTCGATGGCAGTGCGGATCGCGTGCAGCTTCCTGGCCCTGGCCTTGCTGCCACCCGCCGATGTCGTGGCCGGCCTTGGCGTCGGCTTCGGCATATCGAGCCTGGTTATGGCGGTGTGGCTGTGGTGGATCCTCAGCCGCAGGATCGGCGGCCTCGATACTCGCCGGGTCAACCGGACCCTGGTCAGGATGCACCTGGCCGCGGTTCCTGGAATGATCTTCGCCATCCTTGCGTGGCTCGTGATCGGCCACATCGGTTCGGGGGGCACGCTGACCGCGCTTGCCATCGTCACCCTCGGGGGCTGCGGCGGGCTCGTGCTGTACGTCCTGACCGCCCGGTGGCTGCGGATCAGCGAGGTGAGCGATCTGATCGCGATGTGCCGCGCGCGGTTCGGCCCGCTTGCCCGGGCCAGGCTAGGCGGCGGATAGGGCCGCCCCGGCTCGCTACACCTGTTGCTCGGGTGCCAGCTCAGGGGCGCGGCGGGCCACCATCTCGGTGATCACCCTGGCCAGGTGCTGTGGCGCCAGGCCAGCCTCGTCGAGCAGGTCAGCGCGCTCGCCGTGGGTCAGGAACTCCTGCGGCAGGCCGAAGATGCGAACCGGGGTCTCGACGTCGTTCTCGCGCAGCAGCCTGGCGACCGCGTCGCCGAACCCGCCGACTCGGCCGTTGTCCTCCACCGTCACCACGAGGTCGTGCTGCGCCGCCACGCCGGGCAGCGCGGTATCGAGAGGCTTCACCCAGCGCGGATCGACAACGGTGACGCCGATGCCCTGGTCGGCGAGCCGGTCCGCGGCGGTCACGCACACCGAAGCCATCGCGCCCGCACCCAGCAGCAGAACGTCCTGCCCGGCTGGCTCCGTCGGCCGGTGCAGCACGTCCATGCCGCCGATCTGGCCGACCGCCGGAACATCGGGACTGGACAGCCGCCCCGGGAAGCGCATCGCGGTCGGGCCGTCGTCCACGGAGACCGCCTCACGCAGCAACTCGGCGACGCGGGTGCCGTCCCTGGGCACCGCGATGCGCATTCCCGGTACCAGTTGCAGGATCGAGCCGTCCCACATGCCGTGGTGGCTGGCGCCGTCGGGTCCGGTAACTCCGGCCCGGTCAAGCACGAAGGTCACGGGCAGCCGGTGCAGGGCCACATCCATGAGCACCTGGTCGAAAGCCCGGTTGAGGAAGGTCGAGTAGATCGCCACGACCGGGTGCATGCCGCCCATGGCCAGCCCCGCTGCGCTGGTCACGGCGTGCTGCTCGGCGATGCCGACATCGAACACGCGGTCCGGGTAGGCCGCGGCGAACTGCGCGAGGCCGGTCGGGTGCAGCATGGCGGCCGTGATCGCGACCACGTCCGGCCGCCGGGCGCCGATCTCGGTGAGTTCGGCACCGAACACCTGCGTCCACGGCCGGCTGCCCTTGGCCGACGCGCGCTTGGCCGGCGCGCCCTTCTTCGCCGGGCTGACCTGGTGCAGGCAGTCCTCGTCGTTCTCCTCGGCCAGCGGGTAGCCGAAGCCCTTCCTGGTGATGACGTGCACGAGGACCGGGCCACCGAACTCGCGGGCTCGGCTGAGCGCGTGCTCGACGGCCAGCTCGTCGTGGCCGTCGACCGGCCCGAGGTACTTCAGGCCGAGGTCCTCGAACAGCACCTGCGGCTGCAGGACGTCCTTGAGGCCCTTCTTGATCCCGTGCAGAGCCTCGAACAGCGGCGGCCCGACCAGCGGGGTATGCGACAGGGACGTCTTGATGTAGTCGAGCACCTGCTCGTACCGCTGGGACACGCGAACGGACGCCAGGTGGTCGGCCAGCCCGCCGATGGTCGGCTGATAGGAGCGGCCGTTGTCGTTGACCACGATGACGATGCGGCGGTCCTTGGCCGCGGCGATGTTGTTCAGCGCCTCCCAGGCCATCCCGCCGGTCAGCGCTCCGTCCCCGATGACCGCGACCACGGCGCGGTGGGTCTCGCCCCGCAACTGGTAGGCCTTGGCCAGGCCGTCGGCGTAGCACAGGCTCGTGGAGGCGTGCGAGTTCTCGATCACGTCATGCTCGGACTCGCCCCGGTTCGGGTACCCGGAGATGCCCCCGCCCTGTCGCAGGCTGGCGAAGCCCTCGTGACGCCCGGTGAGGAGCTTGTGCACGTAGGACTGGTGGCCGGTATCGAAGAGGATGCGGTCAACCGGCGAATCGAACACGCGATGCAGGGCGATGGTGAGCTCCACGACGCCGAGATTGGGGCCCAGGTGCCCGCCGTTGACAGACACGACCCTGATCAGGAGATCACGGATCTCGGCGGCTAGCTGGGGCAGGCTCTCGGCGCTGAGGTTCTTCACATCCCGCGGACCTTGGATGCTCTCCAGCAAGCTCACTTCATCGGCTCCTCATGCTCGGCAGGGAACTAACGCGGCCCGCGATACTGGCGCGACCCGGCACCTGACCGGGCGGGATTAGTCGAGTGTAAGTCGGCCCTGCCAGAGCCCGGCACCCCACCAGGCATCTAGTGAGCGCGACCGGTTCGCCCCGGCTTGCCTCAAGCCAGGCACGCCGGCCTGTCCCGTGAGCCGGTGGCGACCGATGCCGCTCGAATTCTATATGTTTATACCCTTTTACGGGCCGACTCGGCCGCAGTGCCCGGTCCGCGCCGGACCGGGCCCCCCGCCGTCGGCCGGTGACGTGCACGTCAGCCCGCCGGCACGGTCAGGGGCCGGCCCGCCAGCCATCCGGTGATCAGCTGCAGCACGCCCACACCGAGCAGCACCACGATCGATGCGCTCCAGCCGCCGGTGACGGTATGCAGGAGGCCGATCAGCAGCGGCCCGGTGCTCGCGATGAGGTAGCCGGCCCCCTGGGCGAAAGCCGACAGCGACGC
>JASHUE010000140.1:0-15228 GCA_030040195.1 Streptosporangiaceae bacterium
CAGGACGGATCCTGCGCCCCTACCCAGGCAAGGACACCGCGGAGGTCCACGACTATCACGACACCGCGACAGGTGTCCTCGCCGCGACCCTGGCCGGCCGCGCGCCCGGCTACACCAGTCTGGGCTTCCCCGACCCCCGCCGGACCCCGCCGACCCCGAGCGCGGCCAGCGGCGCGCGGCCGACGGCCGGGTAAGGCAGTGAGCCGACGGCGCTGTATGAATTAGGTCATAGGACGCTACGACAGTAGTAGGATTTCATACATGCCTGCCGCTTCCGCGCTCAGCCGGATCCGGGAACTCGCGCCGGTGTTCCGGTCGAAAGACGCGGTCGCGGCGGGCGTATCGTGGCGCGACCTGTACGCACTGCGCGACCAGGGGGCGATCCTCGAACTGTCGCGCGGCCTGTACCAGCGGGCAGATGCCGCCGGGATCTCCCATGTGGACTTCGTCGCGGTCTGCGGCCGGGCGCCGCATGGCATGATCTGCCTGAACTCGGCGCTGGCGTACTGGGACCTGAGCGACGAGATCCCCGCCGAGGTAGACCTGGCGGTGCCGTCCGGCTCGCACCGACCGGTTATCGACTACCCGCCAACCCGGGTGCACGTCTTCCGCGCCGACACCTTCGCCATCGGTCGGCTGGAGGTAGCCGAAGAGGCCGGCGAGCGGTTCTGGATCAGCGACCGGGAGCGAACGGTTGCCGACGCATTCCGGTTGCGGCACCTGACCGGCGACGACCTGGCGTTCGCGGCGCTGCGCCGCTACCTGCAGTCCCGGCCGCACCTGGCCCGGCTCGCCGAGGTGGCCCGCCCGCTGCGCGCGTGGGGAACACTGTCGGCAGCCCTGCGCATACTCCAGTCATGACCAGGCCGAACCGGGCAACCGCCTCCGGGCGCGCCTACCTGGACTTGCAGGCCCGCGCGCGGCAGGAGGGCCGCCCTGCCGACGAGCTGCTCACGCTCTACGTTCTGGAACGGTTCCTGTACCGGCTGTCGGGCTCGGCGCACAGCGACCGCCTGATCCTGAAGGGCGGAATGTTGCTATCCGCGTTCGGCCAGCGCCGCCCCACCCGTGACATCGACCTGCTCGCCGAGACCACCTCCAAGGAGCCTGAGGTGATCGCCGCGCTGGTTCGCGAGATTGCGGCCGTCGAAGTTGATGACGGCGTCGTCTATGACACAAGCCAGACGTCGACCCGGATGATCCGCGAGCAGGATCTGTACGCAGCCGTGAGGGTCGCCGTCCCAGCCCGCATCGACCGGGCCCGCCAGCCGCTGCGGATCGACGTCAACGTCGGCGATCCTGTGACGCCAGCGCCGACGATTGTGAGCTATCCGGCGCTGCTCGGCCAACCATTCCCTCTCCTCGCCTACCCGATCGAGGCCGTCCTGGCGGAGAAGCTTGTAACCATGGTGGCGCGCGGAGACACCACCACCCGCGACAGGGATTTTGCCGATGTCCTCCTGCTCGCTGGACACCATGACATCGACGCTGTCAGCCTGTCCAGAGCAGTCTCGGCCACCGCCGGTTTCCGCCAGGTGGCCTTGCGTGCCATCAGCAAAACGCTGGTGACGCTGGGCCGCGACAGGCAGCACGACTGGCAGCGGCTGCTAGCTCGTGCAGGGCTGGAAGGCAAGCTGCCATCCGACTACTCCCAGGCAATCATGCAAGTCACGGCCTTCGGCGATCCAGTCATCACCGGCTCTCTCACATCCGGCCACTGGGACCATCGGCAAGGTAAGTGGACGGCCTAGCATCGCCATCAGGCCGCCCGAGCACCGCGACCAAGATCTCGCTCTCCCGGATGACGGCCAGGCGCTCAGTGCGTCTTTCCACCAGCCCATGCACTCATCGACGATGCAGACGAACTGGCAAGCCGAGTCGTCACTCTCCGTGGCCTCCTAGCAGGCGATCGGGCCCGTCGCGTAGGAACGCTTCGTGGAACGACTTCATTGAGAACTGTGCGCGCCTGGTGCTTTCCGTCCATACGAGCGCTGCGTCTGTGCAGGCAGAGCGTTCAGGGCTCCGCAGCGTCCCTCTCTTGATCCGCGGGTTCTGGGTTCAAGTCCTGGCGGCGCACCCGTTGTGACCTGCGCCGATGCCTTGTCCTGATGTCGGCGCTGACTTTTATGGGCCGGCTATGTGAACCACAGCTGCTGGATGTCCCGATCTGCCGATCTTCCCGGTCAGGCGACACCCCCGCGCACACTACTCAAGATCGAACGCCGCATGGATGGCGGCCGTCAACTCCTGCTCCTGTTGAGGGAGTAGGTGCCCGATCCGTTCGCCGAGAGCCGCCTTCGGAATCGTGACTATGTTGTCGCAGTTCACCACCGATTCATGGCCAAGGCCGTTGGCATGCCCGACCGCGATCTCGACGGACAGGCCGCGCACTGTAGAGGTGATCGGGGCGACAGTCACCTGAGTCCGCTGCTGGACGACCAGGTCCCGGGTAAGGACCAGAACCGGGCGTGCCTTGTCCAGATGTGCGATGTGAATCGGCCTCACTGATCCGGGTCCACCGGCTGGCCGGAAAGGTGTTGCACGAGGTCGATCATGTCGGCATCCTCCCCCGCCTCGGCATAAATCGCCGCGTCCTGGACAGCCAACTCATGGCGGCGTTCCCGGTCCAGCGCTCGCGCGATGACCGCAGCTCGGCTCGAACCCCGGCCTCTTTCGACCAGCTGATCGACAAACCTCACCATGTCGTCGGGCAGCCGGACCGCGATCTGAGTGCTCATACCAATATGGTACCAGAACGGGATGCGGCGTGCGTGCCTCTCTAAAATCGGTGCCTCGGTCTCGCCGCCGCGCTCCATCACCAGCAGCTCCGGCTGGCCGTCACCGTGCTCATCGTGAATGTCGGGGAAATCATCGAGATCCTGGCGCGTGGCCACGCGTCACGCCACTTACCGGATGCACGCGCGGCAGCGTCGACCGACTTGTACCCGGCTGCGTCGTGCAGGCATAAAGGGCGTCAGCAGAACAGCGGGCATGGCCAGCCCGCTGTCGATGGGGAGGGAGATCGACGACGCCCTCGGTTTGCCTGGCGACCGCAGCCCGGTCCCATCGACCACAGCAGCTGCGGCCACGGCATCGGCCCCGGTGTCGTTGCGGTTGCAGTTCTCGTCGCAGTCCACGTTCGCCCGGCGCTGTTCACCGACATCCACCAGCACCGCTGACCTGCGCCAATGTACGCCCGTGAACATCGGCGTACGGCACAGTCCAGCCTCTTAATCCGCGGGTTCGGGGTTCAAGTCCCTGGCGGCGCACCCGTTTTCTGTCTTAGTTCGGCAGATGCCTGACGGTGTTTCGGCTGACGCTTTACAGCTGCTTCGGCTGATCCTTGACACTCCCTTGGCATGAGGGAGTTGAGCGTGGCGGAGCAGAGGTATCAGGCTGTCCTGGCAGTGATCGGCGAGGGTGGTGGTCGCCAGGCCCTCGGCTTGTCATTTCAGCGAGCCAGGCAGCTCGCCGGCCGCTCGGATGCCCTTTCGTGGCGTGTGGGGAGCGCCTTACTGTGGCGCAGTGACGACTCAGATGATCATCCTCAACGGTGGTTCCAGCTCGGGGAAGTCCGGGATCGTACGGTGTCTGCAGGCCGTGCTGCCTGATCCCTGGCTTGCATTCGGGTGCGACTCGTTCGTCGAGGCTCTGCCCGTGAGGATGCAGGCGTCGGGCGCGGGGATCGTGGTTGCGGCGAATGGCAGGGTGAGTGTCGGCACCGACTTCCAGGCACTGGAGGCAGCCTGGCGGGACGGCGTCGGGGCGATGGCCCGTGCTGGCGCGAGGATCGTGATCGATGACGTCTTTCTTGGCGGCGCGGCGTCCCAGCAGCGGTGGCTGAAGGCCCTGGGCGGGCTGGCCGTGTTGTGGGTCGGCGTCAGGTGCGACAGCGCGGTCGCCGCAGGCCGCGAGCTGGCACGAGCAGATCGCACCCAGGGGATGGCCGCGTCGCAGGCGGAGGTGGTTCACGAGGGCGTCCTCTATGACCTCGAGGTGGACACCACGCATGCCGAGTCACTCGTCTGCGCCCGAACCATCGCCGCCCACGTGAGCTGATCACGGAGGCATTCCCCGCGCCCGGCGATCTCCGGGAGCTCAGGTCGTGCTGCGAACCAATTCCGCCTCGGCGCCCTCGCCGACCGGGACGGCAGGCTCAGCAATGCCGAGTCGGCCAGGCAGCAGGCGCGCTATCAGGGCCCCGGCCACCAGCACCGCGGCACCGAGCCCAAACGCCCGGTCATACCCGGTGGTCGCGGCGGAGGCGACCGCGTAGGGGCCGGATGAATGCGCGTGGACTCCGGCGGCGATGGTTGCGGTAACGGCCAGCCCGATGGCTCCGCCAACCTGGCGGGTGGTGTTGACCAGGCCCGATGCCAGGCCTGCCTGCTGCGGGGGCACACCGGCGGTTGCACCCATCGTCATCGGAACGAATGACAGGCCGAACCCCGCGCCGACGAGCAGGCCCGGCAGGAACACGCCAGACCAGTAGCCATCGCCAGGGGACAGTTGTGTCATCCAGGCCAGGCCCGTCGCCGCCAGCAGCAGTCCCGCAGTTAGTTGCCGCCGCGCCCCGATCCTGGCCACCATCCGGGCTGCCACCAGAGCGGCGGACAGGATCGCCAGGCCGACCGGGAGGAACGCCAGTCCCGCTCGCAGCGGCGTGTAGCGGTTGACCTGCTGGAAGTACAGCGACAGGAAGAAGAAAAGGCTGAAGATCGAGGCTCCGATGGCGAATGACACCCCGTTGGCCGCGGTGAGGGACCGGCGGCGGAACACTCCGAGTGGCACCAGCGGGTGCCCGGCCAGCCTGGCCTCGATCAGCACGAACACTCCCAGCAGGGCGACGCCCAGAGCCAGGATCGAGATCGTGTGCGGCGATCCCCACGGGTGTGTCTCCGTACCGACGATCCCGTAGACGATCAGTGCCATCCCTGCGGTGACCGTGACCGCGCCGGGCACGTCGAGGCGACGGGCGGCGCCACCGGCACGGGACTCCGAGAGCGTCCATGCCGCACCCGCGAGCACAGCAATGCCGACCGGCACGTTAACGAACAGCACCCACCGCCAGTCGAGTAGGTCAGTGAGGATGCCGCCAGCGAGCACACCGATCGCCGCACCGCTGGCGGCCGTCGCCGACCAGGCGCCCAGCGCCCGACGCCGCGCGGCCGGAGCGGTGAACGTGGTCGTGAGCAGGCTCAGCGTCGCCGGGGCCAGCACCGCTCCGGCAGCGCCCTGGAGGGCCCTGGCGGCGATCAGCCACGCCCCGCTTTGCGCTAGGCCGCCGAGCAGGCTAAAGGCCGTGAACGAGGCCAGCCCGAGCAGGAACACCCGCCTGCGGCCGAACAGGTCGGCAGCCCGGCCGCCGAGCAGTAGCAGGCCGGCGAACGTCAGCGTGTAGGCGTTGATGACCCACTGCTGCCCGCCCTGAGACAGGTGCAGGCCGATCTTCATCTGCGGGAGCGCCACGTTCACGATCGAAATGTCCAAAACCACCATGAACTGCGCGAGACAGCACACGGTTAGCGTAGCCCAGAGCGGCACAGACCTGCCTGCCGTGCGGACCGGACCGTGGCCGGCCGGACTGGCACCGCGGGCCGCCCAGCTCAGCGGGAATGCCTCTGGCCGCCGGAAGCCCTTCGTTCCCTGCGAGTTCAGCCGCGCCACTTCACGCCTCCTCATGGGGATGCAGACTGTTACACCCGTTCAGACACCGGACAGCGGGCACATTGAGCGATGAATTTGCGGCGCGTCTGGTGTTGCGCCCCCCGAACGCGTGGGCTGGCCGCGCGACGCCGGCGGCTCCTGAAGCGCTCGATTTCGCCGGTGAATTGAGAAGGCGAGCGGTGTTGTAACTTCCAGGAGGCGAGCCTGGCGAAAGGATGACAGCACGGATGGACGACACAGTTCTCGAGCGGGCCCGAGCCGGTGATGGCGACGCCTTCCAGGAACTCGTCGAACCGCTGCGGCGGGAGATCCTCGCGCACTGTTACCGGATCATCGGGTCACTCCACGACGCTGAGGACGTACTCCAGGAGACTCTGTTGTCTGCATGGCGGGCGCTTGAGCGGTTTGACGGCCGTTCCCTGCGGGCCTGGCTGTACCGCATCGCCACCAACCACTGCCTCAATTTCCTCAGGGACGGATCCCGCCGTCCTCAGTCGGTCCTTCTCTCCCGGCCGGCATCCCTGACCGAACGCCTGGTCAGCTCGGACGAGCCATGGTGGCTCGAGCCCTATCCGGACACGTTGCTCGATGACGCGGGCTCCCGTCCCGAGGCCCGTTACGACGCCCGCGAGTCCATAGCGCTATCTTTCGTGGCCGGGCTGCAGCGCCTGCCCGTCCAGCAGCGGGCCGCTCTGGTCCTGCGCGACGTGCTCGGCTTCTCCGCGGCCGAAACCGCCGACCTCCTGGACACGACGCCAGCCTCGGTCAACAGCGCCCTGGTACGGGCTCGAACCGGATTCCGGCCCGAGCGCGATCCGGAGCAGGTGCCGCTTCCGCGATCCGCGGCGGAGGCTCACGTGGTTGAGCGTTTCGTCGACGCCTTCCAACGCGGTGATCCCGGCGAGGTGGTCGCCGTGCTGACGGAAGATGCCAGGCTCACCATGCCACCTGAGCCATTCGAGTGCGGCGGATCCGCCGCCATCGCCGACTTCATGCCGCGAGTGGGCTTCTGGGGCGCTGAAATGAGGCTGGTACCCACCAGGGCCAACAACCAGCCTGCCTTCGGCTTCTACCGCCCCGACCCCAACTCGCCCATCTTGCGAGCCGGCGGCCTCATCGTGCTGGCCCTGCGTGATGATCGCGTGTCAAGCATTACCCGCTTCCATCCGGAGCTCTTTGACCGGTTCGGACTGCCGCGCACACTGCCGCGTGACTGACGCCGACTCACCTCCCGCCGTCCTCGGCAGCGGGAAGGAGCGGGCGCATGAAGGTGCGCTCGTAGCGAAGCACGCAGCCGCTTTCGTCCCTGATCTGGTCGGCCGCCACGAAATCGGGGTCTGTGCCGAACCGGGAACGGTACTGCTCGTAGGCAGCCAGGCTGGGAAAGCTGAACAGGGCGAGCGCCTTATCGCTGGCGCCCTCAGCCGGGAGGAAGTAGCCGTGGTGAGTGCCGCCGTGCCTGTCCACAAGTTCCATCCAGCGCCTGGCGAAGCGCTCGAATGCGTCGATCTTGGCGGCATCGATGACGTAGTCGACAACACAGGTGATCACAGGGTGCAACGTTAACAGCCCAGATCTGCGGGCTCGTCAGCCCAACGTGCCGCCAACTGCGGTCCCTGCGCACGCGGACGACCGTCGTCCGATGATCGACCGCGTCGCCGACTGAGGAGTTTCGTCCGTTTTTACTGCTCTGGGCATCCAATCCACTCACTTTTCATCGATTCTGCTCGAACATATCGGGACGAAACGGCGGCCAACCCGAACCGAATCGATGAAAAGTGGAACGTCACACCGCCACGCCCTCGCCCGCAGGCTGTGTGCCGTGCCGCCGGGCGGGCAGGCTCCTTAGGAGACGAGCGGGCAGGCTTCTGAGGAGAAGCGTGTGGCACCGGCGAAGCCGCCTCTTGAAGTAATGACCGGCTTGTCCGGGATGGGAGTGCAGATGCTCTTCACCGACCGGACCGATGCTGGGCGGCAGCTGTCTGGCCAACTTGAGCACCTGCGCGGCCAGCCGATCGTCGTGCTAGGACTGCCGCGCGGCGGTGTGCCGGTCGCGGCCGAGGTCGCGCGCACGCTCCACGCACCACTCGATGTCATCGTCGTGCGCAAGCTTGGCGTCCCGTTCCAGCGGGAGCTGGGAATGGGTGCCGTCGGTGAGGGCGGTGTCGAGGTCACCGATCCAGAGGTGATCCACATGGCCGGCGTGCAGCCTCTCGAGCTTGCCGCCGTCGAGGAGCGCGAGCAGGCCGAGGTTCAGCGCCGGGCCGAGCGCTACCGGGCCGGGCGCGCGCCGGTGCCGCTGGAAGGCCGCGTCGCCGTGATCATCGATGACGGAATCGCAACGGGTTCCACGGCCAGGGCGGCCTGCCAGATCGCCCGTGCGCTCGGCGCGGCCAGGGTGGTGCTAGCTGTCCCGGTTGCTCCGCAAGGCTGGCGGAGCCGGATCGGCGAGGACGCCGACGAGCTGATCACCGTGGCAACACCATCGGGGTTCATGGCGATAGGCCAGTTCTACGACGACTTCTCGCAGACGAGCGACGACGAGGTCATCGAGTGCCTTGCGGCCGCCATTCGCGCCGACGCCGCGACGGATCCCGACGCTAACGACGGGCGATGATCTCGCCCGCCCGCGGAGAGCGGGAACCTGAGTCCTGAGTCAGCCGATCGAGCAGCTTCGCGCAGGCATGCACGGCAGTGACATGCGGGACCTCGATGTCGAGGCGAAGCGCCAGTTCCACGATCGCGCCGGTCATGCAGTCAAGCTCTAGGCGCTTGCCGGCTTCGAGGTCCTGCAGCATCGAGGTCTTGTGATCACCCACGGCCAGGCCCGCCTCAAGCCGCCGATCCAGCGAAACCGGGAACGTGATTCCGAGCCGCTCCGCAACCGCAGCGCACTCGGAAAATATGGCGCGCAGCAGGTCCGGCATCTCGGGTATCGAGCCAAGCTGGCCGAGAGTCGCCCCGGTAAGCGCCGTGACCGGGTTGAACGCCACATTGCCCACGAGCTTGAGCCAGATCTGGTCACGCAGCCTGGCCTCAACTGGGGCCCGAAGGCCGCCCGCCGCGAACGCGGCGGAGATCAGCCTCAGCCGATCGGACTCCGACCCGTCGGGCTCGCCGAGCGTAAACCGCGTCCCCTCGACGTGCTTGATGACCCCGGGTTCGATGATCTCCGTTGAGCAGAAGACCACGCAGCCCACGTTGTGCTCGGGGCTGATCGAGGCGGCGATGACGCCGCCAGGGTCAACGCTCTCCAGACCGGGTCCGGCCGACGCAGGCGCCGACTGGAAGTACCACCACGGGATCCCGTTCTGCGCCCAGATGACGGCGGCCGCCGGGGCGAGGAGGGTGCCGAGCCGCGGCGCGATCTCGGGCAGGCTATAGGCCTTAAGCGCGACGAACACGACGTCCGCATCGGCGACGGCCTCAAGCTGATCCGTCACGGCCGGGCTGGCGGTGAAATCGCCGCGAGGTGACAGGACGCGGACTCCGTGGCTCGCCATCGCGGCCAGATGAGCGCCCCTCGCGACCAGCGTGACGTCGGCGCCGCCCCGGGACAGGGCAGCCCCGACGTAAGCCCCGATCGCGCCGGCGCCAAGTACGGCGAACTTCATCACTGACCCCGGCGCTGTGAGACAAACTCGCCGACTCGCCGCCGCTGCACCTTGCCGGTGGGGGTGCGCGGGATCTCCTCCAGGACATCGATGCTGGCTGGCACCTTGAAGGGCGCGAGTTGGTGCCGGCAGTGGTCGATCAGATCGGCGGTCTGCACATCCCGGTCGAGCGTTACTGCGGCCCCGACGAGCTCACCGTACTTCGCGTCGGCCACGCCGAAGCACACCGCGTCGCGCACCGCGGGATGGGACATGAGCACCTCCTCGATCTCAGCCGGTGCGATGTTCTCGCCGCCGCGGATGATCATCTCCTTGATCCGGCCCTCGAGGAACAGGTAGCCGTCCCGCATCACGCCGCGGTCGCCGGTGCGGAACCAGTCCCCGAAGAACGCGGCCGCCGTGGCCTCGGGGTTCCCCACATATCCCGACATCACCCCGGGACCCCTGATCACTACCTCGCCCGGGGTGCCGTCGCTCAGGAGATTGCCCGCCTTGTCGGCGACCCCGATCTGCGTGCCGGTCGGCACCCCCACTGAGCCAGTCTTCCTCGCGGCCGGCGGCAGCGGATTGGAGGACATCTGATGGCTCGCCTCGGTCATGCCGTACGCCTGCAGCATGGGCGCGCGGTACTCGCGCTCGGCTCGCTCCTCCAGCGCCGTGGACAGCGCGGAACTGCAAGAGCGGACGAACCGCAGCGTGCTGGGAGGGCCTCCGCCGTCGGCCTTGTCCAGGATCATCTGGTGCAGCGTCGGGCCGGCCGACAGCCAGGTGGCACGGTGCTCGCGAGCCTGCGGCCAGAACCTTGTCGGGGTGAACCGGCGCGGCGCGATCACCGCGCCGCCCGCGCACAGCGCCGCGAAGGTCGATGCGACCAGCCCGTGGATGTGAAACAGCGGCATCACCGAGAACGAGACATCGTCCTGGCTGAGCTCGTAATGCGCGGCGATCGTCCTGGTCGAGGCCATCAGGTTGCGCTGGCGCAGCGGAACCTGCTTAGGCCGGCTGGTGGTCCCGCTGGTGTGCAGCACGAGGGCCACGTCGTCTGGATCACCCGGCTCGAACGAGCGCTGCAGCACAGCAGGCTTCCCGTCAGCGAGGAACTCGGGCGGCCCCGCCGTGGCTTCCAGGACACCGAGCAGGGCCGTGCCTGTCCCGGCCGCCGCGGCGGCGGCAGCGGCCGACCCCTTCGCCGGGATCAGCATCAGCCTGGGCGCGATGTCGCCCAGGAAAAACTCGAACTCGGGCTGAGTGTAGGCGGGGTTGAGAGGCGCGGCAGCAGCCCCGAGCGCGGTGATGGCAAGCAGCAGGAGCACGATCTCCGGCCCGTTCGGCAGGGCGAGGGCGACGCGATCGCCGCGCCGGACGCCCAGCCCGGCCAGTCGCTGGGCCAGCACTTCGACCGCCGCCGCCGCTTGCGCGTACGTCAGTACCTGCCCGCTGTCCGGAACTATGAGGGCGGGCCGGGCCGACTCTCCCAGGGCAAGCAACTCGCTCAGTGCCTCGCCGGGCAGACTGCCGGCCCTGTTGTCCCGCTCGCTGCCGAGCCCGGGGCCGATCCCGTCAGTCACCGGCTGCCCGGCGCCTTCAGTCATCTGCGCCTCTCCGCTTTGTCCGCCCGCTGCGCGGGATCTGGGCTCAGTGGGCTTGTTATCGCCCATTGTCCTGCTTCATCTCCAGTCTGCCGCAGCCCTCGCGAGGCGGCGCCCGGAGGGCGGCCTGCCCTCCGGGCGCCGCGCCCGAGGGGGCCTGCCCTCCGCGACCCCAGCTGGCCGCCGCGCCTCGGCACGTTGGCGTGAGAGCCTGATGGGCGTGACGCATCGCGAGAGCGCCGAGGCGGATGCCGGGGGGCCAGACGACTCGATCCGCGCGGATCCCGTCCTGTTGACTCCGCTTGCGGTCGGCGACGCCGAGGAGATGGTCCTGGTGCTTGGCAGCGAGGAACTGTACCGCTTCACCGGCGGCGCTCCTCCCACGCTGGCAGAACTACGTACACGCTACGCGCGCCAGGTTGCGGGCCGCTCTGCCGACGGCCGTCAGGAGTGGCGGAACTGGATCATCCGCTGCCAGCCGGACGGCCAGGCCGCCGGCTACGTCCAGGCGACCATCGACGAGGGCGGCAGCCGGGCAGAAGTCGCCTGGGTCGTCGGACTGGCGTGGCAGGGCCGCGGGCTCGCGTCCGCCGCGGCTCGGGCCTTGGCCGGCTGGCTCGACGCGCGTGGCGTAACGCGGATCCAGGCGCACATACATCCGCAGCATGAGGCCTCCGCGGCTGTCGCGCGGGCCGCCGGCCTCGCGCCCACAGGCGTGCTGGAGGACGGCGAACTGCTCTGGCTGCGCGAGCGCCAGGTACGCGCGGCGGCTGACAGCAGCTGCGTTCGCTAGCTGACCTGCGGGAGCCGCTCGAATCGTGGTGGCCGCCGCTCGATGAACGAGCTCACTCCCTCGCGGAAATCGGGACGCCCGAAACTCTCGATCATCAGGCTCCTGGCCGCGCGCTCGGAGGCGAGCAGGCCGGCGTGCAGCTGCTGGTAGACCTGCATCTTCATGATTGCCATCGACGTCGGAGACGAGGTCACCGCGAGGTTCCTGACGTAGTTCTGCGCGTGTGCCAGCACCTCCTCGCGCGGCAGGGCCGCGTTCACCACGCCAAGCGCGGCCGCCTCGACACCGGTGATCTTGCGCGAGGAGAAAAGCAGGTCGAGCGAGACCGCTGTACCGACCAGACGCGGCAGCAGCCACCCTATGCCCCACTCGGCGACCAGCCCGCGCTGCGCGAACGCGGTCAGCAGGACAGCATCCTCGGCCATGAAACGCAGATCGCACGCCAGCACGATCGGTACAGCCATCCCCGCTACCGGGCCATTGATCGCGGCCACAACCGGCTTGGGCACCGACAGGAGATAGGTGTGCGTGCCCAGATGCAGGTCATCGCCGAAGGCCGGGTCGCCAGGCTCGGACGCGAGGTCCTCAGGGAGGACCTCCGCGGTGTAATCACCCGTGCTGACCGCCGACAATCGCCTCATGTCCGCCCCGGCGCAGAACCCGCGCCCGGCACCGGTGATCACGATGCCGACAACCCGCGGATCGGCTTCCGCGGCCGCGACAGCGTGGCGTACTTCCAGGCCCATCCGATCAGTCCAGGCGTTGAGCGCCTCCGGCCGGTTGAGGGTGATGGTCGCAACCGGGTCCTCGACCTCGTAGAGGATCTCTTTATATGCGGTCACGAAAGGCCTCCTGCCAGCCGACGGACATCCCGGTCATTCTCACGGCAAAGCCGGCCCACGTCGAGCGCGAGGTGACGCACTCCGGGGCGCCGCGCCGATCCAGCCCGATCTCACCTCAGTCTCAGGTAAGTCGCTGCACCTTCACGCCGCCGCGCCGGCCGCCGACAATGAGGGCATGACCGATGGGCAGTCAGACGCGGTATGCCCGCAGTGTGGCAGCACTGCGTCCGTGCACTCGATCCAGGAGCTCGCCGCGCAGGCGCAAAGCCGGCTGAGCGCCCAGCAGCAGCCGGGGAACCAGGGCGGACAGCAAGGTCCCGCGCCGGGGTGGGCACAGGAGCCAACTTCCGGTCCGGTTCAGGGCGGCTGGCAGGGCGGCGGATGGCAGGGCGGCCAGGGCTATCGCGGCTACGGCGAAGGGGGCTCTCTCGGGGACGGCATCGCCGATCTCGCGATGGGCGCGGCCGGCCGGTTCATCGGCCGGGCCATCGGCCGCCGGGTCGAGCGCGCGATGACCGAGAAGATCCTTCCGACGCTGCAGGCGAGGGGACAGCAAACGCTTGCGACGCAGATGGCGATCGCCCAGCGATATCCGGATTTGCGGGCCTGCCTGACCGACAAGGTGATCTTCCTGGCCGGCGGCAGCCGGACGGCGCCCATGGACAGCGTCAACTTCTCGACGGTCACGCTTGAACAAGCCGACGCACTGGTAGCCAGCCTGCGCGACGGCTGACGCGACAGTTGCCGGTCACGGCACAACCGAAGAGCCGACCGCTCCGCCAGGCGCGCTCCGCGCGCTTCGAACACGAAGTGGCGACCGGCCGGTCGCGACGAGCGGCCCGCCCTCCGCGCCGGGTGGCCCGGGCGACGACATCACGGCCCTTAACTTCGGACCGGTCCCCGGCTTGGGCTCGACTGCCGTGGCCGCCCTATGCTCAGTCATCGGCTAAGTGTCGTTAACACGGCCGGAATCCGGAGGTTCGCCGATGCGGCTCGCGACGATGCTCACGCCCCGCGGAATGCGCCTGCACGTCAGGGGACGCTCCGGCTACGTCGATGTGGCCGATGGCTCAGGCGACCCCGCCCTCTCCACCTTGCGCGCCGTGCTTGATGCGGGCGCGATAGATGCGGCCCGCCAACTGGTCGACACAGACGGCCCCGAATTCGGTCCTGACGAGTTCGGTCCCGCGGTCCCGTCGCCCAGGCGCATCCTGTGCCTCGGCGTGAATTACCGCGATCACGCGATCGAGGGTGGCCGGGAAGTGCCAACCTGGCCGGAGATATTTGTCCGGGGCGAGGGCAGCGCCCTCGGGCCCTACGCCGACCTGGTGAAGCCGGCCCTGTCCAGCCAGTTCGACTTCGAGGGCGAGCTCGGGCTAGTAGTCGGAACCGGCGGCCGTTACATCGCCGCGGACAAGGCGCTCGACGCGATTGCCGGATATGTGGTTCTCAACGACGCGACGGCTCGCGAATGGCAGCGGGCCGCGACGCAGTGGACGGCGGGAAAGAACTTCGAGGGCAGCATGCCGATCGGCCCGGAACTTGTCACCACCGATGAGGCGGACGTTGCGGATGCGCAGCTCACCACCACTCTGAACGGCAAGGTCATGCAGTCGGCCCGCACCTCGCAGATGATCGTCGACGTCCCGAGCGCGATCGAGTTCATCTCGTCCTTCACCCGGCTCCGCCCCGGCGATGTGATCGCGACCGGGACCCCTGGCGGCGTGGGCTTCGCCCGCCAGCCCCCGGTCTGGCTGCAGCCGGGCGACATCATCGAAGTCACCGTCGACGGAGTCGGGACGATCCGTAACCGCGTGGTCGCTGAGCAAGCCGACGTCAGCGACTGGAAGTGGCGGCCACCGGGTTCGACCGTGGCCGGCTTCTGACCCAAACCCTCCCGGCCCGCCGATGCGATGTGCGAGGTCCGCCGGCTAGACGCAGAATGTCTATCGTGGCCGATGAGGATCCGCAGGTCATTCCCTACCTGCTGTACGAGGACGCGGGCTCTGCGATGGACTGGCTGGCCCAAACCTTCGGCTTTGCCGTCCGTGCGCGCAGCCAGCGGCCGGACGGCACGCTCAGGCATGGTGAACTGCAGTTGGACCGAGGCGGCGTCATCATGGTCGGCTCGCCTGGTCCAGGCTTCCGCGGACCGGCGGCGCGGGGCGGGGCCACGACACTGATCCGGGTCGTCGTCGCCGACCTTGCTGGTCACCGGGAACGCGTGCTTGCGCGGGGGGCGCAGCCATCAGCGATCGAGCCCGGTGCTCCGGGCTGGCTCGCCTTCTCGATCATTGACCCCGAGGGCCACGAGTGGTATTTCACCCAGCAAGCCACGTCCTCCACGTGACGCCGCCGGCTGGCGGAGGCAAGTCGCGAGGACACACCTCGTTCCCGCTATGCAGCGCCTGGAACGGAGCGGACGCCGCGCGCGTCAGAGCCACAGCACGACGATGAACGTGGCCAGGGAGGCTGTGATGGCATGGACGCGGCTGGGGCCGCTCGGTGCGGCACTGATCTTGGTGGCTGCCATCGGAGTGCACCAAGAACTCAGGTCGAGCTCGGGCGCCGGCGGGCTTGCCGGGCGCATGCTCGATGCGATCATCGTCCCGTTCGGCGCCGTCCGCGTCCCGCTGTTGCCGGGAACCGCGTTTGCGCAGCCCTCCGTGGAGCCTGCGTGCACCCCGTTGACCGATGACGCGCGCTACTGGGTGGTCCCCGGC
>JASHUE010000141.1:0-2901 GCA_030040195.1 Streptosporangiaceae bacterium
ACGCCGACGGCCAGCATGCCGTCCGCGATCGTCATCCCCGGCGGAACGGTGCACCCCGCCGCGACCAGGGCCCGGCTGCCGATGATGGTGCCGTCAAGCACCGTGGCGCCGTTGCCGATCAGGGCCTCAGCACCGATCACCGCGCCGTGCACGACGCAAAGATGCCCTATGGTGGCTCCCTCGCCGACGACGGTTACCGGGTCAGGGCCGCCGTGCAGCACCGATCCGTCCTGGACGTTGGCGCCGCGGCGGACGATGATACGGCCCAAGTCACCGCGAAGAACGGCGCCGTACCAGACTGACGCGTCGTCCTCGATGTGGACATCGCCGACCAGCGTCGCGGTCGGGGCTATCCAGGCAGATGAGCTGATGGTGGGGGTGCGGCCGCCGAAGGCATACAGGGGCATCCGGCAATGATCGCACCGGCGGCTGGGCGGAGGTCCGCCGGGCGCGTGGCGTGCGGTCCGCGGTGTCGTGAGATCGCCGGCCAGTGTCCAGCCCAGCGGCGAGGTTGTGCGGCCGGGAATTCCCAGCTGCCGCGCTGCAATCACTCCGCACTGGCGCTACGCACGTATCATCTGCGAGGATCGGCGATCCAGACCGGCGCGAACGCCAACCTAACGAATGGACTGCTGAGGTGGCCCACAGCACGCATGTACTGCGAACAGGACGCCGCCAGGCACCGGGTCGGCTGTGGCGCCGAGCGCTTGCGCTGCTGGCGGCGAGCATCGCCATCGCCGTCGCTGGCGCGTCATACGTCGCCGGCCATACCACCGCGCCTCCGGCCGGTGCGCTCCCGGCGGCTGACCTGCGCCTGCCCGGCGCGGCCGCATCCGTTGTCGCCGGGTCGCCCGCAGCCATGGCCGTGGGAGTCGCGCGTAGTTTGTTCGCCTCCGCGGTGGTAGTCGTGGTCGCTGATGGCGACGGCAGCCCCTCGGCGCTGGCGGCGGCCGCGAGCGATGCCCGCCGGGAATTCGCGCCGATGCTGCTGACCTCGCCAGGAATGCGTCCCGGGCCGCTGCTGAGTACGGCCGCGGTGGCTGAGATCCGTGCGCTGCATCCCGTTGACGTCCTGGCCGCCGGCGTATCAGGCCTTGTCCTGCGGGCTCAGCTGGTCGGAACCAAGGTCGTCACTAGCGTATCCGCGCTGCCAGCGACGAGCCGTCCCGCGCCGCTGCGGCACGTCGCGCTGCTCGTCCCTGCCGGTCGGCGCAGCGCAGCCGCCGTGGCCGCGATCACATCCGCCACGTCGGCTGGGGTTCAGGTAATTCCCGTCAGGGACGCGGACCCGGAGGCCGACTCCGCTTCGATCAAGTCCCTCGCCAGGTCCAGGCCGGACCAGGTTCTGGCGATCGGCGCGGCCTTCGGTACGGCTACGGGCCTGGCGGCGAAGGTCGCCGTGGCGGAGACCGGCGTGCAACTGCCAGGAGGCGGCCAGATCCTCTTCCCTGGACACCGCCTGGTCTGCCTGTACGGGAGCCCCGGCACACCCGCGCTCGGCGCGCTCGGCGAGCAGGGCTTGCGCGCCAGCATCGCGCGGATACGTAAGCTCGCGGCGATGTACCGGCCGCTCAGCCGGGTGCCGGTCGTGCCTGCCTTCGAGATCCTCGCCACGGTAGCTGAGGGTTTTCCTGGCCCCAATGGCCTGTACTCCTACGAGAACAGCGTTGCCAGCCTCCGTCCGTGGGTGCGGGCGGCAAACAGAGCCGGGCTGTACGTGATCCTGGACCTGCAGTCGGGCCGGGCCAGCCTGCTCAGCCAGGCCAAGCTGTATCGGTCATTGCTTAAGCTGCCGAATGTGGGGCTGGCGCTCGATCCTGAGTGGCACCTGCAGCCGGGCCAGCTTCCGATGCGGCAGATCGGAAGCGTGAGCGTGACCCAGGTCAACAGCGTGATCAGCTGGCTGGCGGCGCTGACGGCGCGGTATCACCTGCCGCAAAAGCTGCTGGTCTTGCACCAGTTCAGGCTGTCGATGATCCAGGGCGAATCACGGCTCGACACGCGCAACAGCGACCTGGCGATCGTGATCCACATGGATGGCCAGGGCGCTCCGTCGGCCAAGCAGCAGACCTGGGACGCTATAGTCCGCGCGGCTCCGCCCGGCGTCTTCTTCGGGTGGAAGAACTTCTTCCGCGAGGACCATCCGATGCTGACTCCGGAGCAGACGATGATGCACTGGCCGCAGCCCGTCATGATCTCCTACGAGTAACCGCCGCCGGGGCCGCCGGCAGCAGCGGCAATCGTGACGGCGGCTTGACCTCGTCGAGTCTGAGGTATGTCACCAGCCGCTGGCCGCCTCGTGCCGCCAGCGCGGCCAGGACGTCCCGCAGTTCGGTGACGTCGCGGGCAACGACGGTCAGCAGGTAGTCCATTTCGCCGGTGACGTTGTCCGCCGCGATGATCTGCGGCATTGCCCGAAGGTGATCCTCAAACGTCTTCGTCGTCCGCGGGTCGTGACGGGCCAGCGTGGCGGTGACGTACATCTGCAGCGGGAATCCGGCCGCCGCGGCGTCGAGCTGGGCGCTGATGACGCGGATGACGCCAGACTCCTTGAGCCTGCGGACGCGGTGCAGCGTGGCGGCGGGGGACAGGCCGACGAGGCGGGCCAGTTCGACGTTGGTTCTGTCCGCGTCTGCCTGCAGCTCGCTGAGGAGCTTTAGATCAACTTCGTTTAGTTCTACTGCCATGGGACCAAATAATAGTTGGAAAACTGCCATGATCGCGAAACTAATCGAATCCAGCGGGTGAAATGGAGGCATGACTGACAGCCGCCGCCTGGTCTTCCCCGCCCTGATCTCCGCAGGCATCCTGTGGGGCACCACCGTGCCCCTGTCGAAGCTTGCCCTCGGCTGGCTGCCGCCGGCGTGGCTGGCGTTCACCCGGTTCGCGCTCGCAGCCGGG
>JASHUE010000142.1:0-8153 GCA_030040195.1 Streptosporangiaceae bacterium
CGCTGGCGATGGCCGCGACCATGTCGGTGGCCTGCCGGTCGTCGCCGAGGACCAGCACGTCCAGGTCCATCCGGTCGACCCTGGGGTCCAGCAGCAGTGAAGCCGACACATGATGGAATGCGCCGACCACGATCGTGTCCGGCAAAACCGCCGCGGCCTGCTCGGCCGCGCTGCCCTCGGGCACCCGAAGCGGATAGGCGCCCTTGCCATCGAATCCCAGCGGGTTGACGCAGTCCACCAGCACCTTGCTGGCAAGCGGCTCAGCGAGGCTGGCGAGCAGGTCCTTATGCCCCTCCCAGGGCATGGCGGCGATCACGAAGTCGGCCTGCTCGGCCGCGTCCCGGTTCAGCCCGCCGGTCACCAGCGAGCCTGCGTCCAGGCTCTCGGCCGCGGCCGCCGCCCGGCGCGCGTCCCGCGAGCCGATGACGATCTGGTGCCCGGCCATCGCCAGCCGCCTGGCCAGTCCCCGGCCCTGATCACCCGTTCCGCCCAGCACGCCGATTACCTGCTTCGTCACGTCTGCCATGGGCCGATCCTGGCATAACCGGCGCTCGGCCTGGGCGACCGGAGCGCGAACGGCGCGCGACAGGGACGGCCAGGCGGCCGGCTGCCCGTCCGCCATCGCCAATGCGGCCGCGAAACGTCGGCCACCTCCGGCACCATGATGGATATGAACGCGGACCAGGTGGAGTCGCTGCGGGCACTGCTAGCGCCCACTCGCTGGCTCGAACGAACCGCGCTGTTCGGCGAAGCACTGCGGCGCAGCGCCCGTACGCCCCATGGCTTGCTCATCTTCGGGTCGGCCAGTTATGAGCCCTGGCACATGACCGCGCATCTAGAAGACGAGAGCCGTCTGGCCGGACTACCCGAACTCAAGCCGACGCTGGTGCGGTGGGCCCCCCCGCCCGGTGCCCCCCCGCACCTCTCCGTCGGCCTGCAGCGGCTCCGCGACGCCGACCGTAGTCACACCCTGCTGGTCGTGAGCGCCGGGATGGCGCAGGCTGACCTGCTTGAGCGCGTCGATGACGTGCGCCGCCTGGGCGCCACCGTCCTGGCGCTCGACCGCGGCGACCCGGAACTCGATCGTCTCGCGCACGAGTCGCTCGCCGTACCTGAAGCGACGGCGCCAGTGACCTTCGACGCGGCTCAGCACCTGGTCAGCGCGGCAGTAGGCGATCCGGCCTCCGCCCGGCGAGGCCCGCCCGACCGCGAACCGCCGACCGGGCTCCGGCCCTGGCTGGCCCGCTTGCTGGACTCAGTCACCGGCTCGCCCTCGGAATAAGCAAGCTGCGGCAGGCCGAAGTGCCCCGGCCCCGCTGAGCTAGCCGGAGCCGAGCCAAGGCCGATGGCTAGCTTTGGCCGTTGCGGCCCGGCTCGTCCTGCTGCCCGTTGCCGGGCTGGGCCGCAGCCTCGGTGGCAGCCGCCTCGGCCTCGCCCTCCAGGCTCACCGACACCTGCTGGCTCGGGGCCGGCTGCGGCCGCCTGGTGCTCATCTTGTGGATGCCGTAAACCGGCGGCGGGGCGAGCCGGGCGAACTGGGCGATGGCGGTGCCGACAATCGTCGCCTCGACCACATGATCCTTGCCGCGCGGCACGACCGGACAGGAACGCTCGCTGATCCGGGTCTCCATCTCCTTCACGACGACGCCTTCCGCACCCATCCGTACGAGATCCAGTTCCATCTCGTTACGCGCGTCCCTGCGCATCTGGCTGACGAGGTAGCTGTATCCCTCGACCTCGACATTGCCCGCGTTCCACCGGGTCTGCCCGGTCGTGAGCCAGTCGTCATGGCGAAATCCGACCGCAATGCCCAGCGCCAGCCCGACCGGCACCCAGCCATACCCGATGAGCTTGGTGAAGTCCTGGCCCGACAGATCCGAGGCGAAGGGCTGGCTGAGCCGGATCGCGCCGGGCGCGCGCACCGCGGTGCCGAACGCGCGGAACTCCAGGCTGTCTTCGGCGAACGGCCCGACCGTCAGGGTCACGCCGATGACACCGTGGCCGCCAAGCGCCGCGCACTCGGCGGTCATCCGGCTCAGGGCCGTACGCCGGGCCTGGTAGAGCGAGGACACCAGCGGCCGGGCCGAGCCAACCGCGGCCGCACCCTGCGGCGCCTGCACGTGCCGGATCAGCCCCATCGCCGACTGGCCGGTCGGCGTGCCCTCGCGCCGCCAGACGGCCCGGCCGTAAGGACATTCCTCGCCGCCGGAATCGCCGATGTTCCACACCGCCGCACCGAGCACCTGGCCGACCGGCTGAAACCCGACCTTCGAGATCGCGGCGAACTCGGGTACGGCGAGCGAGGAACCCCAGCTCTGGTGGCTGGCCATATCCGCTAGGCGAGCCTCCGCAGCTGGCGGCAGTCCGGGACCGGATTGAGATGTCACCGGCGACGTCCTTACGTGGCCGCGCGGAAAGGCGCGGGGTCAGGCGTCAAGGCTGAGGACCATCGTCGGGGTCTGAATGACGTGGTCCTCGCGCAGCGGACGGACGGCCGTCCCGATCGCGAAGAACTCCGTGGTGTGCGAGCCCCAGGTGTGGCTGTGCTGGCGCAACTGCACGCCGACGATGCCCTCGGCCGCCAGTTCCTCGGCCTCCGCCTGCATCCGGGTCATCGCCAGCTCCCGCGCGTCATACAGGGCCTGGGTGAACTGCTCCAGCTCGACGTTGCGGCCGATGTTACCCATCTTGGCCCCGAGGCGCTGGTGCGCGATGTGATACACGCACGACCCCATCACCATGCCGAGCGGCGCGTACCCGGCCCGGATGAGGGTCCAGAAGTCCTGGCCAGACAGGTCGGATGTGAACGGCATGTTCTTGTTGTTGCGCCAGTTGGTGACGCCGCCCCCGCCCGCGCCGTGCTCGGCCACGACCGCGGTCCCGACTGCGATGAACTCGGCGATGTCTGCGCCGAACTCCTTCATCTCCACCTCAAGCCTGACCCCGACCACGCCATCGGCGCCGAGGGCGTTGGCCTCCGCCTCCATCCGGGTCATGGCCAGCTCGCGGGCGTGGTACATGGCCTGCGAGAGCACGTCCAGTTCCTGGCTCTGGCCCCAGCGGCCGATCTGCAGTCCGACGTGGTAGATCGAGCTGCCGAGCACCAGGCCCACCGGGCGGAAGCCGACCTCTCGCACCAGCAGAAACTCGTTCACCGACAGGTCGGAGGTGAAGATCGAGCCGGGCTGCCCCGGCCGCAGCTCGGCGAGCCTGCGCATCGCGTCCTGGGGTACGCCCAGGACCTGCATATCGGTGCCCTGCTGCTCGGTCATTGCCGCTCCTTAGCCGTTACCTGTTCCGTCCTGCTGCCGGTCCTGGCGATGCCGCCGCCTGGCCCGGTTCTGCCTGCCCCGCGGGCCCGTCAGGGCCCGAGTCGCACCCGCGCCGCCTGCCGCCGCTGCGGATCCAGCGACATGATCGCCAACGGCGGGGGCGTCTGGCGGGCCTGGCCCCGACCGAAGTGCGTGATCGCGGTGCCGATGATCGTCGCCTCGACGAGGTGGTCACGGCGACCCTCTTGCGCCGGGCACTCGTGCTCACCGACCCGCATCTCCATCCGCTGCACGACCACGCCCTCGGCTCCGTGCCTGGCGACGTCGCGCTGCAGCTGCTGGCGGGCGTCGTGCCTGGTGTTGTTCACCAGCTCCGTGTATCCCTGAACCTCGATGTTGCCGCTGCCCCAGCGGGTCTGGTTGACGGTGATCCAGTCGTCATGCCGTGCCCCTATGGAGATGCCGAGGACAAGCCCGGCCGGCACCCAGCCGGCCAGGATCAGCTTGGCGAAGTCCTGGCCCGACAGGTCCGAGGTGAACGGCTCACGCAGCTTGGCTGCCCCGGGCGCCCGTACGGCCGTGCCAATGGCCTTGAACTCCAGGCCGCCGGCCGCGAACGCGCCGATTGTCAGCCGGACGCCGACGACGCCGTGCCCGCCAAGCTCGGTGCACTCGGCGGTCATCCGGCCGATCGCCCGGCGCCTGGCCTCGTACATCGTGCGCACAAGCGGGGCATACGACCCGAACGATCCGCCGCCCGAGGTGGAAGTCTGGCTGCTGAACGGCCCCATGAAGCCGGCCATCCCCATCCGGCCCGTGCCCCACGCGCCGAATGCGGGGCAGCCATAGCCGCCGGTATACCCGAGGTTGTAAACCGCAGCGCCAAGCACCTGGCCGACCGGCTCGAAGCCTGTGCTCTTGATCGCCGTAAATTCGTCGGCCGTCAGCGCAGAGCCCCACGTGCCGCTGCGCCGGATTTCGGCCATGCGGGCCTCGGCGGCCGGTGGAAGCCAGTCGCTCGGCTGATCCACGGTCAATTTGCGCCCCCTTGCCGCGCTTTCTGCCACCCCGCACTTACCCTACAAGACCTGCGGACCTTAGCCATAGCAGCCGCCCCGGTAATGGCACCGTCAGCGCGGCGCGGCCTTTCCGGCGTTTGCGGCGACAGCAATTACACTCCTCGCGTGTAGCTGGGTATTCGTGCGGAGTCCCAGCGCTCATTTACGGCCAGCGGTTAGTCCTTCTCCGATGGCCACTTGTCCTGCTCGTCCCATTCCTCATTCCGCCGCTTCGCGATCTCCCGCCAGTTCTCCGCGTCTTCCTTCGTCGCGTACGGTCCCAACCGGTCCTTACCCGCGCATCCGGGCCCCTGCTCCACCTCGTTGTGCTTGAGGCAGAACCACCAGCTCTTGTCATCGTCCATGGCCATTAGACTTTCAGATCATGGCCGCAACACTCCAGCCAGGCTGGATTTCTCCTCCACGCAGCGTCCCCGCGCACATTTCCCGGCCTGAGTACGTGGGCAGGAAGGCGCCCCGCGGCGGCGAGCAGGACATCAAGGACGCCGAGACCATCGAGCGGATGCGCGTCGCCGGCCGCATCGCGGCCCGGGCCCTGCTGGAGGTCGGCAAGCACGTGGCACCGGGCGTCACGACCGACGAGCTGGATCGCATCGGCCACGAGTTCATGTGCGACCACGGCGCCTACCCCAGCACGCTCGGCTATCGCGGCTTTCCCAAGTCGCTGTGCACCTCGCTGAACGAGGTCATCTGCCATGGGATCCCCGACGACACCGTGATCGCCGACGGCGACATCGTCAACATCGACATCACGGCCTTCATCGGCGGGGTGCATGGCGACACAAATGCCACGTTCCTGGCGGGTGACGCGAGCGAGGAGGACCGGCTGCTGGTCGAGCGGACCAGGGAGGCCATGATGCGCGGCATCCGTGCGGTAGCGCCGGGGCGACCGCTCAACGCGGTCGGCCGGGTCATCGAGTCCTACGCCCGGCGGTTCGGCTACGGCGTCGTACGCGACTTCACCGGACATGGCATCGGCACCACGTTCCACTCCGGCCTGGTCGTGCCGCACTTTGACGACCCGGCGGTCCGGGTGATCATGGAACCGGGCATGACCTTCACGATCGAGCCCATGCTGACGCTCGGCACAATTGAGTACGACGTCTGGCCCGATGGGTGGACCGTGCTGACCGCCGATCGCAAGCGCACAGCCCAGTTCGAGCACACGATCGCCGTCACGGCCGACGGCTACGAGATCCTGACGCTGCCCTGACCGGCGCGCCCGCGCTTGCGTGCCGAGACCGAGCCAGGTCGCGCCTCGTTCCCCTAGGAGGCCGCTGCGGCAGCGACGCCCGCGGGAACGCTCACCTCAGCCGGCGCGGGCGCGGGCATGACCGGCTGAGAGCCCTCCGAGCCCTCGGCCAGCAGGCCGCGGCCGGGCAGCCAGGCCAGCCAGCGGGGCAGGTACCAGGCCCGCTCCCCGAGCACGGCCAGGCACGCGGGCAGTACCACGCCGCGGACGAGGGTCGCGTCGATGAGCACCGCCGCTGCCAGGCCCACGCCGAGCATCTTCACGTCGATCATCTGGAGCGTCGCGAAGATCGAGAAGACCGCCACCATGATCAGCGCGGCGCTGCTCACCACACCCGCGGTGCGGCCGATGCCGCTCACAATGGCCTCGCGGGCCGTGGCGCCACCGGCCCAGTGCTCGCGGACCCGGCTCAGGATAAACACGTGGTAGTCCATGCTCAGGCCGAATAGCAACGTGAACGTGAACAGCGGCACCCACGGCACCAGGGCACCGAACGAGGTGAAGCCCAGCACCGACTCAAGGTGGCCGTCCTGGAAGATCAGCGTGACCAGCCCGTAGGCGGCGCCGACCGACAGCAGGTTCAGCCCTATCGACACCAGCGGGATCGTGATACTCCGGAATGCGCACATCAGCAGGATGAAGGCGAGCAGCGCTACAACCCCGAGAACCAGTGGCGTCCGTGAGTCCAGCGTCGAGGCGAAGTCGTAGTTGGCCGCGGTGTTGCCGGTCACCGCGAAGCTCGCGCCCGGCACCTTGCCGATTGTTGCCGGCAGCACCCGGTTCTGGAGCGTGAGCAGCGCGTCGTCGGACACCTTCCCCGACCCGCTGCCGGCCAGCGGCACCTCGACGACCAGGGCCTTGCCGCCCGCAACCACGCTGGTGGTCACCGGGCCGCGGATTGGCCCGGTGGCGCCGGCGTCACCGCGCAGCGCCGCCAGTTCGGTCGCCATCGCCGGGCTCGACAGGTTCTGCCCGGTCACCACCACGTCCGCCGGAGCGGGCTTGCCCGGAAACTCGTGCTGGATGTCCGAGAGCACCTGGACCACGCCGAGGTTGCTCGGCAGGTCGAGCGACGGGCTGCCTAGCCGCATGCCGAGTGCCGGGGCGCTCAGCGCGAGCAGCGCGGCCGCCGCGACCCCGCCGTAGAGGGCGGGCCGCCTGACCACGCGGCGGGCCAGGCCCGCCCAGGTACGGCACGGCCTTGCCTCCCTCCGGCGGTGGCCGAGGTGCGGGAGCTTGCCCCGGTCGGCCCACGGACCCAGCCACGCCAGGAGCGCGGGCAGGAAGGTCAGCGAGCCGATGACCGCGACTCCGACCACCATGATCGTGCCGGTGGCTATCCCGGTGAAGATGTCGATCCCGGTCAGGAACAGCCCCGCGAGGGAGATCATCACGGTCAGCCCCGACACCAGGATGGCCCGGCCAGAGGTCGCGGCAGCGATCCTGGTCACCGTGTCGCTGTCGTGCCCGGCGGCTCTTTCCTCGCGTTCGCGCCGCAGGTAGAACAGCGAGTAGTCGACTCCGACGGCCATCCCGATGACTAGCACCAGCTCCGAGGTCCCGGAGCCGACCGGCAGCCACTGCGCCGCGATGCTGAGCAGGGATACCGCGGTAACGACCGCCGTCCCGGCGAGCAGCACCGGTATGCCTGCCGCGATCAGCGCGCCGAATACCGCCACCAGCAAGATCAGCGTGAGCGGGATCGAGGTCCACTCCGACTGCCGGTAGTCATGCGTCAGCAGCGCGTTCGCCGCGATGTCGGTCGTGGCGTCCCCGGCCTCGCGGACCAGCAGGTCGGGGTTGGCGGCCTGGATTCGGTGCACCGCCGCCACATCGGCGAGGACCGTGGCGTCGGCGTTCGCGTTTGGCCCGGCGACGGTGAAGGTCACCAGGTCAGCGCTGCCGTCGGGGGACCGCAGCGCGGCGCCGCCGCGCCCGAACGGCGAACGGATGTTGGCCGCGGCCTGCGGCAGTTCCTCCAGCGCGGTCACCACGTCGCGGGCCGCCCGCCTGACCTGCCTGGCCGCGTCACTGGCAAGCTGCCGCTCAACCGGCTTGGCCTGGATCAGGACGCTCTCGCTGGGCGGAGTCACCACGCCCAGCTGAGTCAGTACCTGCTCGCCGCGCCCGGCCTGACCAGGGTCGTATTGCTGCACTCCGCCGGAACTGACGAGCTGGCCCCCGATGAACGCGGTGGCCATGAATGCTAGCCAGAGCCCGACAGCCGTCTTGCGGTGCTTGGCGCTCCAGCAGGCGATCCGTTCAACGAACGGCCTGCGAACCCGGCCGTTTACCGGGCGCACGACGGCGCGCGAGGCACTTCCCGCGCGCACGGCACTGTGCGGGAGCTGACCCATCAGGACGCTCTCTGGCTCTGGGGTGGTCGGCGTGTTATGCCGGACACGCGCCAGGTGCCAGGGGCGCCTTGCCGGACGTTGCAGCAACTGTAGCCGGAGCGCGGTGATGGGTCAGCCATGTGCCGAAATCCGGTGCGTTGTACCGGGCCGCACCGGATTTCGGCTGATCATGGGCCTGGGGTCAGGCCCGGTC
>JASHUE010000143.1:0-6229 GCA_030040195.1 Streptosporangiaceae bacterium
CGGCCCGGCGGTCCCTCCGCCTGGCGGCCCTTCGCGCTGGCCGGCGATGGCGGCGCGGCTGGCCCGCCCGCGGACCGGCTATGCTGCCGAAACATGACAAAGTCTTGACTGGGGCTGCTATATTCGCTAGCCGCCGTGGGGGTGCCTTCGGCGCCTGGGTCCTGGGTATGACGCTCCATCGTGACCGCCGCAGACCCGGCGGCCTTGCCCGCAGTCTCGGCGCGCCGGGCAATGGCCAATTGGGAAGCCGTAATCGCTAGGAGGATGGCGGTTGTCGAACACGACTAAGTCACCGGTCGCCCGGTCAGGCGCAAGCCAGAATGGAGACGGTGACCTCGGGGAACGCAACAAGGCCCTGGCGTACTCGCGGGTATCGGCCCCGCCCGCGATCCAGTGCGCGTGGTGCGAGCATGCCTTTGACGACGGCGATCAGTACCTCCACGGCCGGGTCAAGTGCTCGCACTGCGGGGTCGCGACGACATCTCCATGGCCAAGCGACGCCCAGCTAGCCGAGGCCTACGGCGACTGGTACCGGCCGGAAGCTGGCCGGTTCTCTGGCCTGGGGGACAAGGTGCTGCACCGGCTCCGGTCTACTCTGGCTAATCGCCTGCACCGGATCCTGCCGCCGGGGCCGGTCCTCGACGTGGGTGCCGGTGACGGGAATCTGGTTGAGGCCTTCGTCCGGCACGGCCGGGATGCGGTCGGCCTGGAGCCGTACGGGTCCGGACTGCACATCCGCCAAGCCGAGGTCGAAGAGGTCGACGGTTCCTGGTCAGCGGTCATCTTCTGGCACTCGCTTGAGCACGTCCGCCGTCCCGCGAGGGCGCTCAGCCACGCCGCGACCCTGGTAGCCCCTGGTGGGAAGCTGATCGTAGCTGTCCCGAACGCGACGAGCCTCCAGGCGCGCGCCTTCGGTGACCGCTGGTTCGCGCTCGACCTGCCCCGCCATCTCACCCACATCAGCCCTGCGGCCCTGATGTCCAAGATCCAGGAAGCCGGGCTGCAAGTCGAGCACGTGAGCTACTACCGCGGCGGCCAGGTGGTCTTCGGCTGGGTGCACGGCCTGGTCGGAATGCTTCCCGGCCACCCCGACCTCTACGACGTTATCCGTCGCAGCGAGGCGCAGAGCGTCCAGCAGAGCCTGCCGCTGCGCCTGTACGCCCTCGCCGCCGCGGTCGCCGCGCTGCCGGTGGCCCTGGTGGCGAGCGCCATCGAGGTGGCCGCGCGGTCGGGAGGGACGGTCTGCGTCGAGGCCCGGCGGGAAAAGGCGCCCGTGTGAGGGATGCTCCGCCACTAACCCGAGGCTAGCGGGACAGTGCGCCCGCGGAATGCGGGCATGCCCGGCGGCGGGCGGCGTTAACGCCCGTCGCCGAGCTGGCCCGGCTGGGTTACCGCTGGTAGACGCTCACGTGGTACGGACAGGTCGAGCTGGCTGCCACGCGGTAGAGGCTGCCCACGCTCCTCGGGTGGACGGTGGTCGTGTGCGAGGCGCCAGTACCAGTGGTGCTAGTGATCGTCGTGATGTTCGTGCGGGACTGGGCCAGCGCCGCGACGAACGGGTGCGAGCCCGAGGTGCACCGGTAGGTATACGTCGTGGTCACCGAGCTGCTCGTGACCTTGAACGGGGCGGAGTACCTGACCCCCGTGCCGCTCACCGAGGCGACCAGGGCTCCTCTGGACGCCGCAGCGTGGTGCGCCGGGACCGCCCGGGCCACGCGCGGAACGGCCGGCGCGGTGTTGCTGGCCGCGAAGCCGGCGATGATTCCGCCTAGTGCGACCAGGCAGGCTATGCCTACCAGCGCGATGAGCCTGCCCCTCTTGGACTCGCGCGGCGCGTCGTATGTCCGGGCCGGCGCGGCCTCACGCGACGCTTGCGGTGTCTGATATGTCTGAGTAGTTGTTGTCGTGCGAGTTGTCGGCTGCGGAGCCTCGTATGTCCGCTCCTCCGAGGCCGAACCCGATGGGCCTGACCTGGCCGCGGACGATGACGCGCCGGATGGCGGTGTCGAGCCCCGCCCCGGCTGCTGACCGGGGCCTGGACCCTGCCCCGAGCCCGCGGACTGCTGCGAATCGCCGCCGAAGTTCTCCTCCGGCATGCCTGGTTGCTGACCCCCACGCGGGTCACGCGGGTCGTTGGTCATCGGTGCCTCCATGACACTGTCGAGAACCTCTGACAATGGACGTGGGGGGCGCCCGTATTGACTACTTCATGATGTCACGCGGGCAGGCGGATCAAACCGGCCCGGTCCCGAGGATGAGAATGCAGGCTGGCCGCGGGACGCGAGTCCGATTTATCCGGACTCGGTCCGAGCTAGCCAGGCCGAGTGGCCCGGTGGCCGGTAGCCTGGGTGGCCGGCTGGCCGACAAGCCCGAGCCAGTTGCGTGATACCGCACGGATACTCGGCTAATACTTGATTTCCGGTCATTCCGATTGACCGGACCCCGGCGGACCGGTACAAACTCTGGAAGCCTTCTTGAGGGGTACCTGATGCGCTCATCTGCCAGTGCGGCAGGCCTGCTTGCTGCTGGCGCGATCCTGGTCACCGGCTGCTCTTCTGGCAGCCCGGCGGCCGCGCCAGGCTCGCCCACGCCAGCGGCCACGTCCAACTCCGCCACGCCGGTCGTCGGCACGAGTTCGCCGGCCGCAACGACCCCGACGCCTTCTGCTTCAGGCGGCGGCCCAGGCCCGTGTCAAAGCAGCGCCCTCAAGGTCACGCTGGGCAAGGGCGGAGCGGCGCTGGGAACGGTGTACTACCCGATCCTGTTCACCAACGTGTCCTCGGCCACCTGCACTCTCTACGGGTTCCCCGGCGTGTCGTTCACCGGCGAGACCTACCAGGTCCAGGTCGGGCCCGCCGCGACACGCAATCACTCAAGTCCCGAGGCCCTCGTGACGCTCACGCCTGGTGCAGTGGCCAGCGCCCTCGTCGGCGTTACCGACGCGCAGAATTACCCGCCCGGCTCCTGCGGCCTGACCACGGCCAGCGGCATCCTGGTCTATCCGCCCAACCTGACGACGTCCGTGGGCCTGCCGTTCAACGGGTACACCTGCGCGAACGCCAAGGACCACGTGCTGACGGTCAACGCCGTCGTGGCCGGCTCGACGGGAACCTGACCGGAAGCTCAGCCGGTGCCGGTAGCGCCGGCCAGGAGCACCGCCGCGAAACAGCCGGCCAGCAGAAACGGCCCGAACGCGATGCTGGCGCGAAGTCCGGCCCGGCCGGAGGCAAGCAGCCAGAGCCCGTAGAGGCCGGCGAGCACGAACCCGGCCGCAACTGCAAGCGCGAGGGTGTCCCAGCCGAACCAGGCCGCGAGCGCCCCGACGCTCAGGCCAAGCTTCGCGTCCCCGAGCCCGGCCGAGCCCGGCCGCACGAGTGCCAGCAGCGTGAACAGACCTGCGACCGCCACCGCCCCGGCCGCGGAGCGGGCCAGGTCCGGCCAGTGACCTCCGAAGGCGGCCGCAGCGAGCAGGAACGCGGTGGTCCCGGCGAGCGCCGCGCCCGTCAGCGCGTTGGGCAGGCGATGGACGACGGCGTCGATGGTGGCCAGCGGAACGGCGCACACAGCGAGCCAGCAGGCGGCGCACGCCACGAGGTAAGGCCGCACCACGGCAGCCGCGGCGCCGGCCAGCACCGCCATCGGTACAGCGGCCATCAGCACCGAAGGACCGATGGCCGCCCGGCATGCCCGGCAGCGAGCACGAAGCGGCAGCCGGCTCGCCAGCGCGGTCAGAGCGTCGCATCGCGGGCAGGGGCGCGGTGGTGCACCGGCCGGGACACCGAGGGCGAAAATCGCGGCGCTGGCCGGCCAGCCGCACGCCGCGGCTAACGCGGCCGCACCGAGCGGGAAGGCCGGGCTCACCCGGCCAAGCTATCGCAATCTGGCCAGGCGGCCCGTGGTTGTCCGGGCACACCGGGCGGCATGTGCGAGACCATGAAGCGACCGAGGGGAGTAGCGGATGACGTGGGACGAGTTGCTCGACTACAGCCTGGCCAAGCCGGGCGCCTGGCAGGACGAGCCGTGGGAGGGCGACATCGTCACCAAGGTCGGTCCCAAGATCTTCGCGTTCTTCGGCATGGCTCCCGGTACGACGGTCGGCCTGAAGTGCGGTCCTACCAGGGAGATCGCGGACGAGTGGCTGAAGCGCTATCCCGATGGTGCCTCGGTGATGGCCTACATCGGCCGCTCAGGCTGGAACACGCTGCGCGTCGACGGCGCAATCCCCGACGATGAGCTGCTTGAGGCGATCGACGGATCCTACGAGGCTGTGGTCCGCAAGCTGCCGAAGAAGGATCGCCCGGCACTTTGAGGGGAACGAGCCGTCTCCGCGCCCGCTCGCGTCCCTCACCGCAGGTCGTTCAGCCTCGACACGGTCGCCTCAAGCTCGGTGACCAGGGCCTGCATCACGTCCGCAACCGGCCTGACCTCGTTCATGCGGCCCACGATCTGGCCGACGGGCATCGGGATCACATCGGGGTTGCCCGCCCGCATGAGGCGCTGATGCGCCTGCGCCACCAGCAGGTTCTGCAGTGGCATCGGCAGTGCGTCGGGAGCGCCCGGCTCCTCCCAGGCATTGGTCCAGCTGTTCTTCAGCAGCCGGGCCGGCTTGCCGCTGTAGATCCGCGACCGGACCGTATCCGATGATGTCGCCGCGAGCAGGGCTGCCCGCAGGCCGGGCATCGGAGCCAGGCTCGTGTACTCCTCGGTGATCAGCCAGGCTGAGCCCATCCACGCGCCCGATGCGCCGAGCGCCAGCGCGGCCGCGATCTGCCGCCCGGTGCCGATGCCGCCGGCGGCGAGCACGGGCACCTTGGCGCCGACGGCGTCGACGATTTCCGGGACGAGCACCATGCTGGCGATCTCACCGGTATGGCCGCCCGCCTCATACCCCTGCGCCACGACGATGTCGACCCCGGCCTCGACGTGTGACCGGGCGTGCGCGGCCTTCCCGGCCAGTGCCGCGACGAGCATGCCGCGCTCATGCGCGCTCTCGATGACGTCGGCTGGCGGCGAGCCGAGCGCGTTGGCGATCAGCCGGGCCGGGTGCGCCAGCGCCACCTCTACCTGCGACCTGGCCACGGAGTGCAGCCAGCCGAGCACCCCGTCCCTGGCCTGCGTCTCCTCCGGCAGCGGAGGGACTCCCAGCTTCAGGAGCGTCTGCTCGACGAACTCCTTGTGCCCGGCCGGGATCAGCTTGTCGAGGTCGAACGCCGCGCCCTCGGTCGGAATCTTCGCCGGCATCACCACGTCAACGCCGTACGGCCGCCCGTCGGTGCTCTTGTCCATCCAGCCCAGCACCTGATCAAGCTCGGCCGCGTCATTGAACCGAACGCAGCCGAGCACGCCGAGGCCGCCCGCCCGGCTGATTGCCGCCGCCACGTGCTCCGACGGGGTGAACCCGAAGATAGGGTGCTCGATGCCGAGTTGCTCGCACAGCGCGGTGCGCATCGCTGGCCTCATTCCGGGGGTTACGGGGGTCGTCCCCCTGGGCTAGCTCCGCGGACCTGGTCCCGCGGCTTGCCGCGGGACCAGGTCCGCCGCCATCTGTGCCTGCGCGTAGCGGCGCGCCCACGGGTAATCGGCCTTTCCCGCGGCCGTCCGGCCGATCTCCTCGACCAGCCAGACCGACCTGGGCACTTTGTAGCCGGCGATCTGGGTCCGCAGGTGCGCGTCAAGCTCGGCCAGGTCCACGTCGTGGCCGGCCCGGGGCTGCACCAGAGCCGCGACCCGCTGTCCGAGCAGCTCGTCCGGCACGCCGATCACCAGGGCGTCGAACACGGCGGGGAAGGACTTCAGCACTCCCTCGACCTCCTCGGGGAACACCTTCTCCCCGCCGGTGTTCACGCACGTGTTGCCCCGGCCGAGCAGCGTGATCGAGCCGTCCTCTTCCACCCGCGCGAAATCACCGGGCACCGAGTAGCGTACGCCGTCGACCTCGGCGAACAACGCCGCTGTCTTAACCGGGTCCTTGAAGTACCCAAGCGGGATGTGGCCGCCGCGGGCGATCCGTCCGATGTCGCCCGGGCCGACCTGGCGGTTGTGCTCGTCGATCACGATTGTCGACGGGCCGGCCGTGACCGTCGGTCCCTCGGCCTTCTTGTTCCCCGCTGACACGTATCCGAGGCCGGTGAAGCCGGTCTCGGACGCGCCGATCGCGTCGGTAATGACGACGTTCGGCAGCAGTTTGAGGTACTGGTCCTTGACGCTCGGGGAGAACAGGGCGGCGTTG
>JASHUE010000144.1:0-9674 GCA_030040195.1 Streptosporangiaceae bacterium
GGTGGGGCGCGCTTCGGGCGGTGGGCCGCGGGGGCCGTGCCCGCCCGCGGCGGGTCTGGTTGCGAGCGAGCGGCAGTACGAGGCCGATTACCCCGAGGCCGTAACTGCGCCGAGCCGGCCTGCACCCCGTCCAGCGCCGCCACCACGTACTCGCCCAGCGAGGCCAGGTCGTAGCCACCCTCCTGGATGACCGCGACCGGGCCGAGGGCGGCGATAAGTTCGCCCGCGGCTCGGTAGGCATCCGCCGACACCTGCAGCGGGCTCTCCGGATCGGCCGCGGCCGCGTCCACGCCGAGGGAGAGCACGATGGCGTCCGCCCCGCGGCCGCGAACTTCGTCGCAGAGTTGGCCCACCGCCGCGAGCCACCCTGTGTCGGCGGCGCCTGGCGCCAGCGGCAGATTGCGGTTCGCCCCGACTCCCTGGCCGGTGCCGTGCTCGTCGGCGAAGCCCATGTAGTGCGGGAACCATCCGGCGCCGGGGTCGACGTGCACGCTGCCGTAGTACACGTCCGGGCGATGGTAGAAGATCGCCTGGGTCCCGTTGCCGTGGTGGGCATCGATGTCGAGTATCGCCACCCGGCTGGCCCCAGCCTGCCGGAGAGCCTCAGCCGCCAGCGCCGCGTTATTGAGATAGCACGAGCCGCCGTAGCCATCAGGACCCGCATGGTGACCGGGCGGTCGGCACAGGGCGTAGCTGGCTCGCTGGCCGGCCGCGACCAGGCTCGCGGCGGTGAGTGCGGCGTCGGCCGCGGCCCGGATCGCCTCCCAGCTACCCGGGCCGACGAGCGTCATCGTGTCATAGCAGTACAGGCCGACCCGGCCGTGCAGTGCTGCGGGCGGCGACGCCGGCAGCCCGGCCAGCATGGCCGGGGTGGGGAACACGTAAGGCACGACCCGGTCACGGCCGTGCTCGGATACGTACCCGCCGGCCTCCCAGTCCTGCCAGACGGTGGCAAGGTGCCGCACCAGGGCGGGTGAGTGCACAGAGTGCAGTGTTTCGATGTCGTGCCGGTCCGCTGGGTACACCGTTGCGCCGGCCTGGAGCAGCGCGCGGAGAATCGCCCGTGCTCGCTCAGGCACCTCGGTGCCGTCCTCGCGCAGCCCGAGCCACACCTCGCCGCCGGGCTCGTGCAGCAGGCAGTCCTCGCTCCAGATCACGGGGATGCGCAGCTTGCGGGCCTCGACTGACATCGGCTGGACCTCCTGGGGCATGCTCGGTGGGTGACGCTAACCGATGATCAGCCGACCAGGGCCCGCGACCTGGGCATCAGGATAGGCGTACTGCCGAGCGGCCCGACTGCCTCGATCGCCGACGTGCCAGGCGTCGGCGTCGGCCACGCCACCGTGTGGCGGGACGAACCAGCGCCGCCGGCCGGCCGCGGCGTGGCGCGCACGGGCGTCACCGTCATCGATCCCGGCGGCAACCCGTTCCGGTCTCCGCTGCCGGCCGGCGGCGCCGTCCTCAATGGCGCGGGAGAGTGCACTGGATTCCTGTCGATGAGTGAATGGGGCCTGGCCGAGACCCCGGTTTTCCTGACGTCCACCATGCAGGTCGGGCGCGTATACGACGCGGCGTGCGAACTGCTGGCCGCGGAGGATCCCCGAATCGGTGTTGACGACGTGATCATCCCGCTGGTGGCGGAGTGTGACGACAGCTTCCTCTCCGATACGCGCCGCATGCAGGTCAGCGCTGATGACGTCCGGCTCGCCCTGGAGACCGCCAGGGCGGCTGGCGCCGCGGCCGTCCGCGGTCTGCCGGGCGAGGGCGCCGTGGGCGCCGGCACCGGCATGACCTGCCTCGGCTTCAAGGGCGGCATCGGCACCGCGTCGCGAGTCGTGCCATCCGGGCATGTGGTCGGCGCGCTGGTGCTGACGAACTTTGGCGAGCGGCAGCGGCTTACCGTGGACGGCGTGCCGGTCGGTCGGCTACTCGGCCCTGACGATCAGCGGCCAGGGGGCGGTCGGGCCCAGATCAGGCCGCCGGCGGGTTCGTGCATCACCGTGCTGATTACCGACGCCCCGCTGGACTCGGCCGCCTGCTCGCGGCTGGCCCGGCGGGCCGGGCTGGGCCTGGCCAGGACCGGCTCGACCGCGCATCACGGCAGCGGCGAGATTTTCCTGGCATTGGCCACCGGACTGCGGGCGCCGCGCGGTTCGGATTCGCCGCCGGGGATAGCGCCGGTGGCCGGCTCGGCCCTGGATCCGTTCTTCGATGCCGCCGTGGAGGCCACCGAGGAGGCCGTGCTCACCAGCCTGCTCGCCGCGGTGACGGTAACGGGCAGGGATGGCAACACTTCCGCCCGATTGCCTGCGGCACTGGTGAGAGAACTGCTCGTTGAGGCGGGCCGGATTCGCGCGACCTGAGAGCGGACCGCCGTCAGTGCGTCAGGACCCGGCGCAGTAGCCCAAGCCCGGCGCAGCAAGGGAACAATCCCGACATAAGTTCTCAGCGGGCGGCGGCCGGGGAAGATCGTTGTCGCTGGAACGACAGCAATCCTCCCCAGCCACACGGACGCTGTCCGATGACGGTACGAACGGACGCTGTCCGGTGTCGGTACGAGTTGCGAGGCGGCGCGGGGCGGCGGGGCTGGGCTCCGTCTAGCCGGACCGGGACGCGGGGCTTGGCCTGACCTCGTGGACCGGGACGCGGGGCTTGGCCTGACCTCACGGACCGCGGCACCGAACTTGGTGCCGCCTTACGCTTTGTGTCCAATTAGTTGGTAAAACTAGCAGATTGATATTTTTGCGGAATTACTGTCGTATGCTAGCATCGCGCCACTTGAACGTTCAGTCAGGCGAATCAGGCCTGTCCGACTGCGTTGTCAGAGATTAGCCGGGACCTAGGCACGCCACGACGACGTGGCCTGCCAGGGACTGACGACCCGGAAGCCTGATCGGCAGGTTCCCGCCGTCACGTAGCGGCGGCGAATCCGCACCCAGCCGACGAGCGGCGCGCCAGAACGGCCGTCGTCCCGAGAACGAAGGTGGCTTCAGCGTGAGATTCCGCTTGCACATGCAGCCGGCCAGCACGAGAAGGCTCAGGCGCCTGTCCGGCGTCGTCGTGGTCGCGATAGTCGCGGCCATGGCGAGTGCCGGGTGCGGCAACGGCTCGGTCGGCTCGGTCAAGGATGGCGGTGTCTTTCAGCTCGGCAGCGACTCGAGCATCGACTCGCTGAACCCGTTCGTCGCCTTTCAGGCCGACGCTTACACCACGTTCGAGTACATCTATCCGTCCCTGGTCCAGTACAACCCGCAGCTGCAGATCGTGCCGGACTTCGCCAGCAGCTGGAGCATGTCGGAGGGTGGCCGGGTCTGGACCTTCCGCACCGTGCCGAACGCCAAGTGGTCCGATGGAAAGCCGCTGACCGCCGAGGATGCGGCCTGGACGCTCAGCACGATCATGAAGTTCCAGAACGGGGCAACCGCAAACTCGGCCGGTTACGTGGCGCACATGGTGAGCGCGGTGGCCACCAGCCCGGACACGCTCGTCATCACCTACCAGCGGCCAGTGGCCAACGTACTCTCGCAGCTCCAGCAGATTCAGATCCTGCCCGAGCACATCTGGGCCCAGTACGCGACCGGCAATGGCAAGGGCCTGACTACCTTCCAGAACAACGCGCCGATCGTTTCCGGCGGCCCGTTCATACTGACCAGCTACACCAAGGGCCAGAGCGCGGTGTTCAAGCGCAACCCTGACTGGTACGGACCCAAGCCGCATATCGAGGGACTGATCCTCGAGTTCTTCACCGACACCGACGCGATGGTCACGGCGCTGAAGAGCGGGCAGCTGAGCGGGGTCGAGTCGGTCCCCACCACGTCGGTCAGCAGCCTCAAGCAGGCGGGCTTCGTCGTGCGCGAGACGCCGGGCGACGCTTTCGACGACTTCATCGTCAACGACAACCCTGACCAAGACGCAAGCCATCGCGAGCTGATGAACCCGCTGGTTCGGGAGGCGTTCGACTACACGATCAACCGACAGCAGCTCGTCAGCACCGTGCTGCTTGGCTACGGCGCACCCGGATCAACGATCATCCCGCCGGTGACGGGCAGCTGGTCCGATCCGGCCATCAAGCCGGTGCCGTTTGACATCGCCAAGGCCAATCAGCTGCTCAACCAGGCGGGTTACAAGATGGGATCCACCGGCATCCGCATCGCGGACGGGCACCCGATGTCGTACACGGTGATCCTGCCGGCGGACGTCACCGACGCCTATGGTGACCGCTCGTTCCAGATCGTGCAGGCGGACTTCAAGCAGATCGGCGTGCAACTCGTTCCTGAGGACCTGGACAACGCGGCCGCGTACACGGCGGTCACCGCCGACAACTACAAGAGCTTCGAGATGTCGATGTGGGACTGGTATCCCGAGACCGACCCCGACTTCATGCTCTCGGTGCTGACGTGCGGCGCCTGGAACGTCTGGAACGACACCGGCTACTGCAACAAGACCTATGACGACCTCTACGCCGCGCAGAGCGCGGCGATGAACCCGACCCAGCGGCAGAAGATCGTCTACCAGATGCAGCAGATGATCGCCGACGCGAACACCTACCTCGTGCTCGACTACCCGGACTCGATCGAGGCGCACGGCAAGCAATGGGTTGACCTGCCGCTCGTCGCGGGCGCGTCCTGGACCAGCCAGTCGGTCATCCCGTTTGAGGACGTGCACCTGGCCGGCTGACCTCAATTGCGGCAGGTCATGAGAGGTGGTCATGGGAACCGGCGGAACGGCGGGTCGTAATGCGGCGCGCTGACTACGTGATCAAGCGCGGCTTCTTCGCGCTGGTCACGATCTTCGTAGCGATCACGCTCAACTTCTTCCTGTTCCGGGTGCTGCCTGGTAACGCGGTCACGGACCTGGCCAGGGTTCCGCATTCTGGTGCCGCGCTGCGCCGCGCCCTCACGATCGAGTTCGGGCTGAACAAGCCGAAGTGGGAGCAGTACGTCATCTACCTGAAGGAACTCGCCCACGGCAACATGGGCGTCTCGTTTGTGTATCAGCAGCCGGTCAGTCAGTTGTTGCTCGGTGACCTGAAGAACACGATCCCGATGGTGACTGTCGGCACGGTCGTCTCGATCATCGTCGGCGTCTTCACCGGCGTGCTGGCCGCCTGGCGGCGCGGCTCGATCGCCGACCACATCAGCACCAACGCCGCGGTATTCGCCTACGCGTTCCCGACCCAGTGGCTCGGGCTGATGCTGCTGATCTTGCTGGCCAACTACCTGCCATCGAACGGGATGACGTGGCCGACCGCCGGCCTGTTCGGCCCGGAGCCGTTCTGGCAGCACCTGGCCGACATCGGGCAGCACATGATCCTCCCGGCGCTGACCCTGGTGCTGACCGCCTACGGGAGCTACACGCTGGTGGTCAGGACGTCAGTGCTGGAGACGCTGGGCGAGGACTACGTGCTGACGGCCAGGGCCAAGGGCCTGCCCATGCGCCGGATCGTGTGGCGGCACGCGGTCCGCAACGCACTGCTGCCCATGGTCACGATGATCGCCATGGACTTTGGCTACATCGTCGGCGGGGCGCTGCTGATCGAGGTGATCTTCAGCTGGCCGGGCATCGGACTGGCCATGTACAACGCCGTCACCGAGCGGGACTACCCGATGCTGCAGGGCGGCTTCCTGATCCTCACCGTCTCCGTCATCTTGCTGAACTTCCTGGCTGACCTGATCTACTTCCGTCTTGACCCGAGGATCACCGAATGAGCGCGCTGATGCAGGAGCCGGCGACCGGGATCGAGCCGGTCGAGAAGTCTGCAGGCGGTGCGGGATTCTTCCTGACGCTGCTGAAGGACCGGAAGGCGGCCGCCATCGGGCTTGGCATCCTCGTGTTCTTCGTCCTGCTGGCCATCGTCTCCCCGTACATCTCGCCGTACAGCGCGACCTCGCAGAGTTGCGCGGTGTTCGCGCCGCCGTCGGCGCGCCACTGGCTGGGCTGCGACGACGGCGGCATCGACATGCTCAGCGAGCTGATGCAAGGAGGCCGCATTTCGCTGGTGGTCGGCTTCGCCGCGACGCTGGTCGCGATGATCATCGGCGGCGGTGTCGGCATCATCTCCGGTTACTTCGGCGGCTGGGTCGACATCACGCTGATGCGCATCACCGACTACCTGCTGGTCATCCCTGACCTGGTGTTCGCGATGGTGATCGCCGACATCTGGGGGCCGAGCCTGTTCCACGTGATCATGGTGATCGGGATCCTTGAGTGGACCGGCACCGCGCGGGTCATCCGCGCCCAGGTAATGAGCGTCAAGGAGCGGGTCTACGTCAAGCGGCTCAGGGCACTCGGCGCCGGCCACACGCGGATCATCGCCAGGCACATCCTGCCGCAGGTGGGCCCGCTGCTGATCGCGAACACCGTGCTCACGATCGCCATCGCGATCTACCTGGAGACCGCCCTCGCCTTTCTCAACCTCGAGGACCCGACGGTCACCACCTGGGGCACAATCCTGGAGCACGCGTTCGAGCGGGCCGCGGTGAGCTCGGGCGCCTGGTGGGCGATCGTGCCCGACGGCATCTGCATCGCCCTGGTGTGCGTCGGCTGTTTCCTGCTTGGCCAGGCGATCGAGGACGCCCTGAACCCGCGTCTGAAGATCGCGCACCTGTCGCTGACCCGATGGAAGATCCGCACGCTCGCCGGGCGGGGGGCGGACGCGACATGAGCGGCCTGCTTGAGGTGGAGGACCTGCACGTCTGGTTCGAGCCGCCGCACGCCGCGCCGGTGCACGCGGTGCAGGGCGTGAGCTTCGAGCTCCGGCCGGGGGAGCGGTTCGGTCTGGTCGGGGAGTCCGGCTGCGGCAAGACCACGACGATTCTCGCGCTGATGGGCCTGCTCCCGCCCAACGCCTCGCTGGCCGGCCAGGTGCGGCTGGACGGCACGAACATCCTCGCCGGCGGGGAGGACTCGGTCCGCCCGTACCGGTGGAAGGACATCGCCATGGTGTTCCAGGGCGCGATGAATGCGCTCAACCCGGTGAAGCGAGTGGGCTGGCAGATCGCCGAGCCGATGGCCTTTCACGGCGTGGCCGAAGGCAAGGCGGCCCTGAAGCGGGCCGGCGAGCTGCTGGAACTGGTCGGCATCCCGGCCCGCTCCGCGCAGCGTTACCCGCACGAGTTCTCCGGCGGCATGCGGCAGAGGGCTTCGATCGCGATGGCACTTGCCTGTGAGCCGAGGATCCTGCTCGCGGACGAGCCGACCACCGCGCTGGACGTAATGGTGCAGGCGCAGATCCTCGAACTGCTCACCCGGCTGTCGGCTGAGCTCGGGCTGAGCGTCATCCTCGTCACCCACGACCTGCCGGTCGTGGCGCAGACTTGCAGCCGTGCCGCGGTGATGTACGCGGGCGAGATTGCCGAGATCGGCCCGATGGACGCGCTGTACCACAATCCCCGGCACCCTTACACCCGGCTGCTGTTCGCCGCGACTCCCGACTTGTACGGCGACGACGTGGTCTCGTCCATTCCCGGCTCGCCGCCGCGACTGGACCGGGAGCTGACAGGCTGCCCGTTCCGGCCCCGATGTGACGTGCCGATGGACCGGTGCGCGGACGTGCACCCGCGGCTCCTGCAGGTCGGCGCCGGCCACCTCGCCGCGTGCCTTCGCGCCGAGGAGCGCGCCGACAAGCTTGCGGAGGTCAGATGAGCGAGGCGAGGGCGTCCGTATCACGCGTCGGCGAGCCGGCTACCGGCGGCGCGACGCAGCCGGACGCGGCCGCCACGGACACCCCAGGGGCCTCAGGCGTCCCGCTGCTCGAGGTGACCAACCTGGTCACGCACTACCCCGTCCGTCGCGGGCTCGGCCAGGCCGCGATCCGCCGGCCGCGGCGGTGGGTGCACGCGGTGGATGGGGTCAGCTTCAGCCTCAGCCGGGGCGAGATGATGGCGCTCGTCGGCGAGTCGGGCTGCGGCAAGACCAGCACCGTCCAGACAATCCTCGGCATGGTCAAGCCCACCGGCGGAGCGGTCCGGCTGAACGGCACCGACATCGCAAACCTGCCGGAACGGCGGATGCGCCCGCTGCGGCGAGTGGTGCAGATGATCTACCAGGATCCGTACGAGTCGCTGGACCCGCGGTTCCGCGTTCGGCAGACGGTCGAGGAGCCGATGGTCGTGCACGGCATCGGCGGCTCCAGGGCCGAGCGCCAGCGGCTGACCGTCCAGGCCCTCGAACAGGCCGGACTGCGCCCGGCCGAGATGTACCTGGATCGCTATCCCCACGAGCTGTCTGGCGGCCAGCGGCAGCGGGTGGCGATCGCGACGGCGCTGGTCCTCGGGCCGCAGCTGCTCCTGGCCGACGAGCCGGTATCCATGCTGGACGTCTCGGTCCGCGCCGGGGTGCTCGCGCTGCTCGACAGCCTGCGCCGGGATGCCGAGATGGGCATCCTGATGATCACCCACGACCTATCCACGGCCGCGCACTTCGCCGACAAGATCGCGGTCATGTACCTGGGCCGGATCGTGGAGGAGGGAACGGCCAGCGAGGTCGTGCGGAACCCGCAGCACCCGTACACGAAGGCGTTGCTGTCGGTGGTGCCCAAGCGCGACCCGCGTGAGGCACTGGCCCCGCAGATCCTCACCGGCGAGACACCGGACCCGGTAGACGTTCCGGCCGGCTGCCGGTTCAACCCGCGCTGCCCGGTGGCCGTCGAGCGATGCCGCACCGAAGACCCGGCGCTGCGAATGGTGGCCGGGCACCTGACCGCCTGTCACCTGGCATGACGCGCGCCACACCGGATCGCCAGCCGGCACAGCCGCCACGGGCACCGCGTGTCCCGGTCACCCGCGTCCTGCACGGGCAGCGTGACGTAGACAACTACGCCTGGATGCGCGACCACGACGCGCCCGCGATGCGGGAGTACCTGGCGGCCGAGCGCCGCTATTACGACGCGCAGGCCGCGCCGCTGGCGCCGCTCGCCGATCAGCTGTTTCGCGAGGCGGCGGGGCGGATGCCCGCCGCCGCCGACGACTCGGTCGGCTGGACGCTGCGCGGCTACCGGTACTGGCACCGGACGCCGGCGGGCGCGGATAACCGTCAGCTACTGCGGGCCCGGCTGCAGCGGGGCGAGCACAGCCGGGCGCGCGAGCAGTTGCTGCTCGACGAGAACAGGCTCGGCGCGCGGACCGGGTATGTGGAGATCGGCGTTGCCGAGGTGAGCCCGGACAGCCGAATCCTGGCCTGGTCGGCCGATACATCCGGGGCCGAGATCTACCGCCTGGCCTTCACCGAGATCGAGACCGGCCGGGCGCTCCCTGACGTGATCGACCGGAGTTATCCAGGCGGTGCCTGGTCCGCCGACTCCGCGTACTTCTTCTACCTGGTACCAGATGAACTGAACCGGCCGCACCAGGTCTGGCGGCACACGCTCGGCACTGCCGCCGAGGCAGACGTGCTCGTCTACGAGGAGAGCGACGCGCGGTTCGAGCTCACGCTCGAGCTCAGCCGCAGCGGCGAACTGATCACTTTCACCGCGCAGTCCAGGGACACGACCGAGGTCTGGCTCGTCGCGTCGGCCCGCCCCCTCGCGCCGCCGGTGCTGGTTGAGGCGCGGCGGCCTGGCACCGAATACCGGGTCGATCACGCGGCCGGGCCGGACGGCGGCTACCTGCTGATCGTGACCGACGACGGCCACGGCGAGTTCACCCTGATGCGCGCGCCGGTGGCGCGCCGCGGCC
>JASHUE010000145.1:0-4361 GCA_030040195.1 Streptosporangiaceae bacterium
AGCCAGGATGCGCACCGGGAACACCGCCGCGCAGGCGAGAGGATGCCGATGGGATCGCAATCGCTATCTCGCTGGGGACTGACGCTACCGCTGAGCACCGTGCCGCTGGCCGGCCAGCGGGACCTGGTGGCCGCGCTGCCGGATCTCGGTTACACCGACGCCTGGTCGGCCGAGCTGAACGGAGTCGACGCCTTCACGCCGCTGACGCTCGCCTCGCAGTGGGCACCGCAGTTGCGGCTCGGCACCGCGATCGTCGGCATCTACACCAGGGCCCCGGTCGCGCTGGCCGTCTCGGCCGGCGCAGTGGCCGCGCTCGCGCCCGGCCGGTTCGTGATGGGCATCGGCACCTCTTCCAGGGTCGCCGTCGAGCAGTGGAACGGCATCCCGTTCGAGAAGCCCTACCAGCGGTCCCGTGACATGCTGAGGTTCCTGCGCGAGGCGCTGACCGGGAACAAGATCAGCCACGAGTACGAGACGTTCTCGGTCGACGGGTTCCGGCTCGACCCGGCGCCTGAGGTCCCGCCGGCCCTCGCGCTCGCCGCGCTGCGGCCCGGCATGGTGCGGCTGGCCGCGGCGGAGACCGGGATCGCGATCACCAACTGGCTCGCGCCCTCCGACGTCCAGAAGGTACGCGGCGTTGCCGGGCCCGGCTGCGAGCTCGTCGCCCGCATCTTCGTCTGCCCCACCGAGGACACCGCCACGGCCCGGTACATCGGCAGGCGCGTGATCGCCGCATACCTGACGGTGCCCGTGTACGCGGCCTTCCACGAATGGCTCGGGCGGGGTGAGGTCATTGCGCCGATGCTCGCCGCCTGGAACTCAGGCGACCGGAAGGCCGCGCTCGAGGCCATTCCCGATGAACTCGTGGACGAGCTCATGATCCACGGCCCGCTTGATTATTGCGGGGAACGAGTGGCTTCCTACCACGCGGCCGGCCTGGATACGCCGGTCATCGCCATACTGCCCGCCCCGGGGTTGGACGTGGCCGAGGCGGTCCGCAGGCTCGGGCGATCCTGACCGGCTGCGGATGCGGCCCGCCATGTGGTCCTGACGGACGCCAGGTCCGGCGATGGGCGGCCCGGGGCGTGCGGCCGGACTGAACTCGGCGGTGGCGCTCGCGGCCGCCCGCGGCTGTCCCGCGCAGCTGTGCGTGATCCATCGCGGCCAGGTCGTGCTCGACGAGGCACTCAGATGCCCTCCCGACTCGCTGTTCTTCCTGTTCTCGGCGAGCAAGCCGCTGACCGCCCTGCTCGTCCACCTGCTGGCCGAGCGGGGCGAGCTCACCCTGGACGACCCGGTCGCCCGCTACTGGCCGGAGTTCGGCCAGCGCGGCAAGGAGGCCATCACGATCCGGCAGGTGCTACGGCACCGCAGCGGCCTGCCGGTCGCCCGCAGCATGGCCGCCGACGCGCTGGCGATGACCGACTGGACGACCTCGGTCCGCGCCCTCGAGCGGGCCGCCCCGGCTTACCCGCCGGGACAGGTGCCGGCCTACCACGTCCTCAGCTACGGATTCCTGCTCGGCGAACTGGTGCAGCGGGTGACCGGCACGCCCGTCCGCGACTTCCTGCAGGCGGAATTGCTTGGCCCGCTGGGCCTGCGCGACACCCACCTCGGCCTGCCCGCCGACCAGTGGACGCGACACGTCCCGGTGTCCGGCCGCGGGCCTGCCGAGCTGGCGACCAGGCTGATGATCAACCGGCGGTCGGTCAGGCAGGCCGTCATCCCGGCTGCGAGCGTCTCCGCCACCGCCCGTGACCTGGCCCGCCTGTATCAGGCCCTGCTGAACGGCGGCGAGCTCGGCCGGGTCCGGGTCCTGCGGCCGGAGACGATCCTGGCGGCCATGCGGCCATCGAGCGACCTCGAGACTGACCGCTACCTGACGCTGCCGGTTCGCTGGTCGGAGGGCTTCCAGCTCGGCGGCGAGCGCGGCGGCCGGGCGCGTCTGGGTGGCCAGTTCAGCCCGATGGGCCAGTGCTCAAGCCCGCTGGCTTTCGGCCACAACGGCAGCTACGTCTGCATCGGCTGGGCCGACCCGCAGCGCCAGCTCGCGGTGGCCTACCTGACTGGCAGGCTGGTGTCGCGTGCGGCCGGTGCCCGGCACATGGCCGCCGTGAGCGACGCGATCCTGGCCGCCTGCCACTGAGCCGTACCGCCCTAAAGCACGGCCTGGCGGCGCATCCGCAACAGGGCCGGTGCCGCCAGCACGAGGCCGACGCCAACGTACACCGCCGCGACGCGCAGATCGACTTGCCAGCCGGGTAGTTCGGGGCCGAGATCGCCCGCCGCGCTGGTGACGCCGAGGAGGCCCAGCAAGAGTGCCAGCGCAAGCGCGAGCCGGGCGTCCACGACCACCCAGGAGATAGCGCCCAGGATGAAAGCCGGGAACAGCGGCAAATCGAACAGCGCCCGACCGTCGGCGACGGGCAGGATCTCGGCTACGCGCTCGGCCACGATCCAGGCACACGGCAGCGCGTACCACCACAGCCAGGCTCGCGGTGGCCGGTCCGTGCCCGTCGCGGTTACCGCGGCGAGAGCCAGAAGCAACAACGAAGGGGATAGCCACTCGGCGAGCGCCTGCCCTGAGGACAGGGCTTCATATCCGACAGCGTTCTCGGCGAACGGCGCGGCGACGGCCGCAGCCAGCAGCAGCGCAACTGCCACGGGCCTCCGCGCGATCCATATCACGACGGGCACGCACGCCGTGAGCGCGAATACGCCTGCTATCGGCCAGAGACCACCCAGCTGCACCTGGGCCCAGGTGACGGACGGCGGAGGGCCGCCGCGCAGCATGATCAGACTGTTCGGGTTCAGGTAAAGCCCGGGATATCTGGTGCTGCCCGATCCGAGCAGCGCGATTCCGACGGCGAGTGCGAGCATGATCGACAGCCGCAGGTTTGCCGTGGTGGTGAGTCGATGGTTCTGCAGTGTCCGCACTCTGAGTCCGCCGAGGACGAGCGCGCCCGCTTCGCGCCAGCCCGGCCAGGCTCGGCCCGGCGGGACAGTCTCCGCCAAGGTCGTGAGCATCTCGTCGCCACGCTCGGCGCGGTAGGAGGCCGGGTAGGCGCGCAGCAGCCAGCGGCCGTGCCGCTCGAGCCCGCTCATGCCGGCCGCACCCGTCGCAAGGCCCGGCCGGCACCGTCAGCGGTACTGCGAGGACCCGGCCCGGCCGGATCGGTAACGACCCGCGCGGCCTCGGCCATCCTGATCGCCTCGGCGCGAACGGCGCTCGCGCCGGCCCCGGTAAGCGCGTACGACCGGCGGGTCCGGCCGCTGACGACTTCCTCGCCGACCTGCTCGACGAGCCCCGCGCCGGTCAGCCGGTCGAGCGCCGTGTACAGCGTCCCAGTCGCCAGCCGGACCCGTCCCCCCGACAGCTCCGCGGCTCGCTTGATGATCGCGTAACCGTGCAGCGGCCCGGCTAGCAACGAGGCGAGCACGAAGTATGTCGGCTCCCGCATCGGAATGTGCTTGGTCATGCTGCATCTCCCGCTCGCATGCCACCACTATAAGTAGATTACCGATGCATCGTCAAGATACCTATTAGCTCACCAGCTGCCGGGCAGGTCGGCGCCGTACCAGGACTCGATGATGTGATGTGCGATCGACACCGGCGGCGGGAGGCGCAGCTCGCCGCTGGCCACCACCGCCGCCAGCTCGGCTCGGCTGTACCAGTGCGCCTCGGCGATCTCGTTGGCGTCGACGCGGATTTCCTGGTGCCCGTTCGCCTGAGCGCGGAACCCGAGCATCAAGCTCTGCGGCATCGGCCACGGCTGGCTGCCGAGATACGTGACCGCGGTGACGGTGATGCCGGTCTCCTCATGCACCTCGCGGGCCACCGACTGCTCGGCCGACTCCCCCGCCTCCACGAACCCGGCCAGGATAGAGACGCGGCGCTCGGGCCACGTCGCGTTGCGCGCCAGCAGGCACCGATCGTCGGGGTCAGTGACGAGCACGATCATCGCCGGATCTACCCGCGGGAAGTGCTCGCTGGCGTCCACCGGGCACCTGCGCCCATGGCCGGAAGCGAACGGGTCGGTCGCGGCACCGCAGCGCGGGCAGTGGGTGAATGTCTCGTGCCAGTTCGCCAGCGCCACCGCGTGCGTCATCAGGCCAGCGTCACGGTCCGACAGCAGCGGGCCTGCCTCGCGCAGGTAGGCGGGCCTGACGCCGGACTCGGCCGACTCGGGCAGCGGCCCGGCCACGCCGAAGTAGGCCACGCCTGTGTCCACGCCGAGCAGGAACCTGACCCCGTCTGGCGCCTGCGCGGGCGGCAGGAAGTACAGCCGCGCGGCGGTGTCGCTGATCTCGGCCAGCGCGCGGCCCTGCTCGACGACGAGGACGCGGGTGCCGGGGTCGGC
>JASHUE010000146.1:0-12584 GCA_030040195.1 Streptosporangiaceae bacterium
GCCTACCAGGCAGCCGGGCGGCTGAACGAAGCCATCACCCTGCACGAGCGCACCCTGGCCGAAGCTGATCAGGCGCTCGGCCCCGCCCACCCCGACAGCCTCCAGTACCGTGACAGCTTGGCCACGGCCTACCGCGACGTCGGACGCCTGGACGAGGCCATCACCCTGTACGAGCGCTTGACCGCCGATCGCGAGCAGCTCCTTGGCGCCGCCCACCCGAGCACCATCACCACCCTCAACAACCTTGGCACCGCCTACTACTTAGCCGGCCGGCTCAGCGAGGCCATCCCCTTGCTCGAGCGCACCCTCACCCAGTTCGAGCACGCCCGCGGGCCCGCGCACCCCGACACCCTCACCACGCGCAGCAACCTCACCATGGCCTACCAGACTGCCGGGCGGCTCGAGGAGGCCATCCCGCTGCACGAGCAAACCCTCACCCAGTTCGAGCAGGCCCTCGGCCCCGCCCACCCCAGCACCCTCAGCTGCCGCAGCAACCTCGGCAATGCGTATAGCAACGCCGGGCGGCTCGACGAGGCCATCCCCCTGCTCGAGCGCACCCTCACCCAATTCGAGCACGCCCTCGGCCCCGCCCACCCCGATACCCTCACCACTTGCAACAACCTCGCCACCGCCTATGCCTACGCCGGGCGGCTCGACGAGGCCATCCTCCAATATGAGCGTGCTCTCGCCGACAGCGAGCCCGCCGGCCCTGCCCACCCCACCACGGTGCTCATCCGGGATAACCTCGCCACCGTCTACCGGGCGGCCGGGCGGCACGGCGAAGCCCTGCGCGCGGACACCGCACCCACGGAGTAGTCCGGCGGCGCACGCTCCTGCATTGTGCCTGTCCCGCGGGAGAGGCTACGGCGGTTGCACAGCAGGTGCTCTTCGAGCTGAGCTATGGCCCCGAGAAAACCGCAGGTCACGCGGCCAGTACGCGATCTTAGCATTCACGGGCCAACCGGGGCACCGCGCAGCTGAGCGAGGCCGCTAGTCGGCTACGCCGACTGGGGGCCTCCGCCCTGCCTCCGTCGGGTTCGTTCGGCGCCGCCTCCAGCCGAGCTCCAGTGCGACCTGCAGGCGAGCTTGCGGGCCGACCGATGAGTTCCGCACGGCGCGACTGTCCTACCCGTGAAGAAAGAACGTCACTGGCAGCGCCCGATCAGGGTGGTCCCGCGCGCGAGGAGGATGTCATGCATCCGGTGATTACCCAGGCCATGGGCGTGCAACGGGTACGGGAGCTGCAGGCCGATGCCGAATCCGCAGGGCACTTCCGGCGCCTTCGCCGCTCTCGGCGCAGCGACCGCACCCGGTGGTTCACCCGTTTCGGGCGTGGCGGGCGAGCGCCAGCGTTGCTGCCAGCGGCCCGGCCACTAGGCGGCCTTGCCGACACCGATTCCCGCGAGCGCGGAATACGCCTCTTGCCCGAAGAAGCCGGCCTGCAGCAGGCGGCAAGCAGAATCCAGCAGGCCGTCATCCCGAACCAGCCCGGTCCCTAGCGCGTACACAAGGTCCGGTCATCCAGGCTGAGGCACTCGGTCCGGATCGGTCACGCCCATATGCCAGAGCGCTTAGCAGGGCGCTGTCCTCGTTGTCGAGCCGGGCGTTCAAGGCCATCAGTACGTAGTGCCAGCGCGGTGCCACTGGCGGGCTGCAGCGCCCGGCGTCTGGCCGGTTAGATTCTCTTGGCCGTCGCGCACCAGGCCGGAGCGCCGTTGCCATGGAATCTCGTCTCAAGCCTGTCTGGGTCGACGGCGGCGAGACCCCATCCTGTGCGCGCGTTGAACGCCGCTCTCAGCTCTTCCCGGCTAACGGGATGCGGGCCGGTATCGGGGCCTTCGTCGCTAAAGCACAACACGTACAGGGTTCCTTCGTGCTCGGTCACCGACGCCAGACTTGCCACGTAGCGCGGTCGCTCGTTGCCGTCGCAGGTATGGAACAGTCCGCAGTCCAGCACCGTCTCGAACCTGCGCCCCAGACGGTCCAGCTCGAACGCGTCGGCTGCAGCGAACTCAACGTCGAGCCGACGCTCGGCGGCCTTCTTCCTCGCAATGCCCAGTGCGGTCTCGGCGACGTCAACCCCCAGCACTGAGTAACCCAGCGAGGCGAGGTACAGGGCGTTCTCGCCGGTTCCGCAGCCCGCATCCAGCACCGCGCTGGAGAACGCGGCTTCCGCGGCCAACCGCACGACGGCTGGCTGCGGCCGACCGATATCCCAGGGAGCAGGACCGTCATGGTACGAGGCATCCCAGGGCTGTCCGCTCATCCGTTCGTGACTGGTTGGCCGCCGGCCACCGAACGGATCTCCCGATCGCTCCGACAACGTCGTCCCCGTTCCTAGGCGCAATCCAGACCGGTGAGGCTCACCCGGGACCGGGCAGAGCCCGGACTGCCTACAACCCTAGAGAGTGCGGTGCTCCAGCGACACCTGCGGCGGGATGCTGATTGTGGCCGGGTCAGGCGCCCTGGCGGCACCGAGCTCGCTGCCAGCGAGCACACCGGGCAGATCGGCAACGCTGTCGATCACGTGGGTCGCACCCGCCGCGCGCAGCCGGGCCGCCGAGTGCACGCCGGTCAGTACGCCGGCCACGATCCGGGCACCGGCCCGGCGGCCGCATTCCACCCCCGCGGCCGTCGGCTGGACCACCGCAACCTCGCGGACATCGCCGACGCCAACCCGCAGCATCGCGGCGAGAGCCAGGTCCGGCGACGGGCAGCCGCGCGGCACGTCATCCGCGGTCAGCGCCACATTGACAAGGTCGCGCCAGTCAAGAGCCCGCAGCGTCGCCGTCAGTTCCCGGCGCGGCAGGTTGGTCATCACGCAGATCCGGCAGCCGGACTCGGCCAGCCCGGTGAGCACCTCGTGCGCCCCCGGAATGGCCGTCGGGACTGTCCTGTCCGCCGCGGCCGCGAGCGATCGTTCGAACGTCAGCAGCGCAGCCTGGACCTTCGGCTCGTTGTCAGGGAACAGTCCGCTGAGCACGTCGGCCGGAGGTTGCCCGCGGGCGCGGTGCACCTGGGCCATCGAGCGGGCGAAGGCGCTGGTACCGCTGACAACGCCCTGAGTGGCGATCGCCTCGGCGAAGGCAAGTTCCACTATCCCGGCGTCGGTCACCAGCGTGCCGACCAGCCCGAAACACGCCAGGGTGATGTCGGTCATGCCTTCGCCTGGCGGCCTACTCGTCCGCCGTCGTGGCCTCTGTCCAGAGATTGAGCTCGGCCCGGTCAGCCTGCACCTTGCGCCACACGGCAAAGGCGCTCAGGCCGATCACGGCGAGCAGTATCAACTTCTTCACTCTGCTTAATCCCTCCAGCTCGGCTTCCGGGAGTGCCGGCGCCAGCGCAGGCTATCCCGGGAGACCCCAGCAGCCTAGCAAGCTGCCGGTCAGCGTGGTCGCTGCACGCGTGTCTCATCCCATACCGGACCGGACGATTCGTACACTTCACCGTCAGCGCCGAACACCAGAAAACGGTCGAACGACTTGGCGAACCACCGGTCGTGCGTGACCGCGAGGACCGTACCTGAGTAGGACTCCAGGCCCTGCTGGAGCGCCTCCGCGCTGGCGAGGTCCAGGTTGTCGGTTGGTTCGTCGAGCAGCAAGGTCGTGGAGCCAGCCAGTTCGAGCAGCAGGATCTGCAATCGTGCCTGCTGGCCGCCCGAAAGCGTGCCGAACGGCTGCCTCGCGCAGACCTGCAGCTCGTAGCGGGCAAGCGCCGACATCGCCTCGTTGATCAGCAATGCGTGCTCGGTCATCAGGATGTCCAGCGGCGTCCGGTCGGCCAGGTCCGGCCGTGCATGCGTCTGAGCGAACATGCCGGCCACTACCCGCGCGCCGAGCCTGGCGACACCGGCATGCGGCACGTCCTCGCCGGCCAGCAGGCGCAGGAAATGCGACTTGCCCGAGCCGTTGGAGCCAAGGACCGCCACCCGCTCGCCGAACCAGACCTCCAGGTCGAACGGCCGCATCAGCCCGGTCAGCTCCAGCCCTTCGCAGATGACGGCCCGCTTGCCGGTACGGCCGCCGCGCAGCCGCATCCGGACATTTTGCTCCTTTGGCGCCAACTCCGGCGGCCCGGCCTCCTCGAACTTGCGCAGCCGCGTCACGGCTGCCTGGTAGCGCGATGCCATCGCGTCGTTATAGGACGCCTTCTGCTTGTACATGAGCATCAGCTGCCTGAGCTTTTCGTGCTCTTCGTCCCAGCGCCTTCGCAGCTCGTCGAGTCGCTCGTTGCGCTCCCGCCTGGCCTGCGCGTACGTTACGAAGCCGCCGCCGTGGACCCATACATGCCGGTCCTCGACGGTGATGATGCGCTCGGCGCAGGCCGACAGCAGCTCGCGGTCGTGGCTGACCATGAAGACGGTCTTGGGCGTGGCGATCAGCTGCTGCTCCAGCCAGATCTTGCCCGGCACGTCGAGGTAGTTGTCCGGTTCGTCCAGCAGCAGGACCTCAGCCCGGCCGCGCAGCAGCGACTCGAGTACCAGCCGCTTTTGCTCGCCCCCCGACAGGGTCGCCACCTCCCGCCACTGGCAGCGGTCATAGCCAATGCCGATGGCGGCGATGCAGCAGGCGTCGAAATGCACCTCGGCCTCGTAGCCGCCCGCGTCGCCCCATTCCGCCAGCGCCGCGGCGTAGCGCATCTGGGCCGGCTCGTCGTCGCGCTCCATCATGACCAGCTCGGCCGCGTCGAGCCCCGCGGCCGCCTCGCGCAATCGCGGGGCGGCGATCGACAGCAGCAGGTCCCTGACCGTCGTGGCGTCCCTGATACTGCCGATGAACTGGCGCATGACTCCGAGGCCGCCGCTTGAGCTCACGGTCCCCGATTGAGGAGCAATATCGCCGGTAACGAGGCGGAGCAGAGTCGTCTTGCCCGCACCGTTAGGGCCGACCAGCGCGGCTACCGCGCCCTCCCCGACGCGGAACGACACGTCATCGAGCAGGATCCGGCCATCGGGCAGGACGTGGCTCAGATGTGCCGCCTCCACGTGGCCCATCTCGATCGCTCCTGTTCCCGTCGGCCGGCACCATGCCCGACAATAGCTGCATGACCCCCCAGGACTTCAACGCGAATTCCGGGCTCCGGGCGTCGGACGCCGACCGCGACCGGGCCGCCTCGGTGATCAACGAAGCGATGGCCGAGGGCCGCCTGACGGCCGAGGAGCACTCGGACCGGCTAGATCTGGTCTACGCCGCCAAGACCCAGGCGGACCTGGTCCCCCTGCTGGACGATCTGCCCGCCGCCGGCGCCGCTGCGGCGGCAGCGTCCATTCCGGCACCGGCTCCGCGCAGCGGGCGCCCCCGGCGGATCATCGCGATCCTCGGCGGCGCGAGCCGTAAGGGCGGCTGGCATGCCGAGCCCGTGATCGACATCCTGGCGATCTTGGGCGGGGTCGACCTCGACTTCCGGGAGGCGGTGCTTCCGGGTAAGGAGGTAGTGCTCAGAGCCATCACCGTCCTTGGCGGCGTCACCGTGATCGTGCCGCCGGAGATGCGTGTCATCGACGACGGCGGCGTCGCGATCCTGGGCGGCAAGGACCTGGTCGGGGCCAGCGCCGAGTCGTCCGGCCCGGACTCGCCCGTGCTGCGCGTCCAGGGCACCTGCGTGCTCGGCGGCATCGACGTCAAGCGCAAGTCCCGCAAGCGCACGGGCATCAAGGGCACAACAGGCGCTAGCTCGGGCCTGCTGGGCGGTCGTGGCCTGGACGGCGTGCTGGGCCAGGTCAGGGATCAGCGGCACGAGATCCACGAGGAGATCAGGCAGCGCCGGCACGATATTCACGACGAGATCAGGCAGCGCCGGCGTGAGATCCGCCAGGGCTGGAGCGGAGACGACGACTAGCTCAGGCGGCCGCTGCTGACCTGGGCTCGCCGGGGCCGATCGAGTGGATGCCGGTTCGGCGGCGGACCGGATCGGCCAGCGCTGCGGTCAGATCCGCGAGCGCATCCATCGTGTGCGCGCTCACGACCGCATCGCAATACGGCCACGCGGCGGCCATCCCGCCGGCCAGGGGCTCGTAGGCAGCACTCTTGGTCCGCGGGTTCACCCAGATAATCCGGTGCGCGACGAGTGACAGCCGCTGCATCTCGCGCCGCACCACGGCCGGGTCTCCGGTGTCCCAGCCGTCGGAGATGATCAGCACGACGGCGCCCCTGGCCATGCCACGGCGGCCGTAGCGGTCGTTGAACTCCTTGAGCGCCTCTCCCAGCCTGGTGCCGCCGAGCCAGTCCGGGGCGGCCTGCCCGGCCCGCCGTAGCGCCTCGCTCGGCGCCGACCGAGCCAGGGCCGGAGTCAGCCTGGTCAGGCGGGTGGCGAACGTGAACACCTCCGCCTGGGCGCCGCCGGCCGCGCAGTAGAGCAACTGGATCATGGCCCTGGCATAGGGCTCCATTGATCCGGAAATATCACACAACACGACCAAACGTCGCGGTCGGGTTGTGGGCACCCGGCCGATCAGGCGGAAGGCGTGCCCTCCGGTGCGGCGCGCATGGCGCAGCGTCGCTCGCACATCGGTGCGCCGGCCCCCTGGTCCGGGCCGGTGCCGCCGAGACCGGCGGGCCGGAGCCGCAAGCGTCAGCTGCCGCATGAGCTCGGCCAGCTCGGCCAGTTCCGACTCCGACAGCTCAGCGAAATCGGTGCCGGACAGCCGCTCGGCCGGGCTGCCCAGGTAGGGCCGGCTGATCTCCCGTTCTGGCGCCTGCGAGCCGTCGTCGGAGATGGCCGAACTCGAGTCCCTGACCACCCCGATCAGCGCGGCATGCGCTCTGGCCGCCGTGGCTGCCTCGGCGATGGCCTCGGGCCGGGAGCGGCGATGCGCGGGCACCTGCGTCGCTGCCTGCGGACCGAGGCCGTCCGGCACCGCGCCGAACACCTCGGCGAAGACCGCGCGCAGGATCGCGGCCTGCTCCCTGCTGGACACCAGTGTCGCCAGCGCGCAATTCAGCAACTCTCCGGCCGTGCCAGGTTGCACAAGCGTGACTGCGGCAGCGAACCGCTCACTGCGTCCCGGCCCGACCGGCAGCCCGGCCCGCCGCAGCGCAGCGCCGAAGCCGGCCGCGACGGCCGCCAGATCGTCAGCCACCTGAGACCTCGTCATGACTGACCAGCGCGGCGAAGTCGGCCGTCCGCGCTACCCGCAGGTCCTCGGCGTACTTGAGCACGGCGCCCGCTGTCTGCCGTGCCGACGCCGCATCCAGCTCTCGCGCCCCGAGCACGTCGAGCGCGCTGGCCCAGCTGATCGCCTCGGCCACGCCGGGAGGCTTGGCCAGGTCAAGTCCGCGCAGGATGGCCACCCCGCGCGCCACCTGGCCCGCCAGCCGGATCGATGCGGCCGGCACCCGCCGCCTGATGATGGCGGCGACCCGCTCAGTGTCGGGATAGTCGATCCAGTGGTACAGGCACCGGCGCTTCAGCGCATCGTGGAGGTCCCTGGTCCGATTCGAGGTGAGCACCACGACCGGCGGATACGCGGCCCGGCGGGTGCCAAGCTCGGGAATCGTGACGGCCGACTCGGCCAGCAGCTCGAAGAGGAACGCCTCGAACTCGTCGTCACCGCGGTCGACCTCGTCGATGAGCAGCACGGCGGGACGAGGGCCGGGATGATCGAGGGCGGCCAGCAGCGGCCGCTCCAGAAGATAATCGTCGCTGAAAAGATCGGCCTCTCGGGGGGTCTCGCCCCTCGCCTCCGCTAGCCGGATCGCCAGCAGCTGGCGCGGGTAATTCCATTCGTATAGTGCCTCCGCCGAGGTCAAGCCCTCGTAGCACTGCAGCCGGATCAGCGGCGTATCCAGCACTGCGGCGAGCGCCTTGGCCGCCTCGGTCTTGCCGACGCCGGGCTCGCCCTCCAGCAGGATGGGCTGGCCCATTCGGGCGGCGAGGAACATCGCGGTCCCGAGCGGCTCGTCGGCCAGGTAGCTCGCGTCGTCTAGCGCGGCGAGCAGGGTATGGACATCCGGCAGCCGCTCGGCGAGATCGCTCATTTGCCCATCATCTGACAAGCTTACGTGCTCGGTGACGGCAGGTGACGAGGTCAGCTCGGTGTCAGGTCACTGCGCATCGGATTCCCCTGGATGGCCCGCCACACGCTCGCCGGCGTCAGCGGCATGTCGGCATGCCGCACGCCGAGCGGTGCCAGCGCGTCGACCACCGAGTTCACGACGGCTGCCGGCGAGCCCACCGTGGCCGACTCACCAACGCCCTTCGCTCCGATCGGATGATGCGGCGACGGCGTGACGGTGCTGCCCAGCTCGAAGGACGGGCATTCCACGGCCGTCGGCAGCAGGTAGTCCATGAACGAGCCGCCCAGGCAGTTTCCGGCCTCATCGAACACGATGGCCTGCATCAAGGCCATCCCGACCCCGTCGGCCAGGCCCCGGTGCAGCTGACCTTCGACAATCATCGGGTTGATCCGGACGCCACAGTCGTCCACGGCTATGAATCGCCGGACGCGCACCTCGCCGGTGCCGGAATCGACATCGGTTACGCAGATGTACGCACCGAACGGAAATGTCAGGTTCGGCGGGTTGTAGACGGCCGAGGCGTCCAGATGCCCCTCGACCCCGGCCGGCAGTTCCAGCGACGAGTGGGCGGCCATCGCGATCTCGGCGATGCCCCTGGCTTGCTCGGGGTCGCCGCGCACGCGCCACTTGCCCTCGGCCCACTCCAGGTCGTCGGCCGACACCTCGAGCATCGCCGCCGCGACGATCCTGGCCCGCTCGCGTACCTTCCTGGCCGCGACGGCTGCCGCGGCCCCCGAGACCGGCGTCGACCGGGAGCCGTAGGTGCCGAGCCCGAACGGCGTCCGGTCGGTGTCGCCGTGCACGACCTCTATGTCATCCGGAGACAGGCCCAGCTCGTGCGCCACTATCTGGGCGAACGTAGTCTCGTGACCCTGACCCTGGGTCTGGACCGAGATGCCGAGCACCGCCTTACCGGTCGGGTGGATCCGCAGGTCGGCCCCGTCGGCCATGCCCAGGCCGAGTATGTCCATGTGGCCGCTCGGTCCGGCTCCGACGCCCTCGGTGAAGAAGCTCAGCCCGATCCCCATGTACTCGCCGCGGGCGCGCCGCTGCGCCTGCTCCCGGCGCAACTCGTCATACCCGGCGATCTCCATGGCCAGTGAGAGGGCCCGCGGGTAGTCACCGGAGTCGTACTGCCACCCGGTCGGGCACGTATAGGGAAATTGCTCGGGGCGCAGCAGGTTGCGCATCCGAAGGTCCGCCGGATCCATGCCGAGCTCGCGGGCCAGCACGTCCACGAGCCGCTCGACGAGGTAAACCGCCTCGGTAATGCGGAACGAGCAGGAGTACGCGACCCCGCCAGGCGCCTTGTTGGTGTAGACGCCGGTCACCTCGCAGAACGCGGCCTGCAGGTCGTACGAGCCGGTAAAGATGTGAAAGAAGCCGGCCGGGAACCTCGACGGCTGCGCCGTGGCGTTGAACGCGCCGTGATCGGCGAGCACGCGGGCCCGGACGGCCAGGATCTTGCCGTCCGCGCTCGCCGCGATCTCGCCGTGCATGTGATAGTCGCGCGCGAACGCGGTCGACATGAGGTTCTCCGACCGGTCCTCGACCCACTTGACCGGGCGGCCGGTGATCATCGCGGCGACGACCGCGCACAGGTAGCCCGGGTAGATCGGCACCTTATTGCCGAAGCCGCCGCCGATGTCCGGCGACACCACCCGGATCTTGTGCTCGGCCAGCCCTGTCACTATCGCGTACAGCGTCCGGTGCGCGTGCGGCGCCTGCGTCGTGGACCAGACGGTCAGCTTGCCGGAGACGGGATCGGTCTCGGCCACGATGCCGCAGGTCTCCAGCGGCGCCGGATGGGAACGGGGGTAAACCATGTCGCAGCCCACCACCACGTCGGCACTGCTGAACACGGCATCGGTAGCACCTTTATCGCCGGCGGTCCAGTCGAAGATCCGGTTGTCCTGCTTGCCGGTCAGGTCGTCGCGGACGACCGGCGCGCCGGAGTCCAGGGCCGTCCTCGCGTCAATCACCGGCGGCAGCGGCTCGTACTCGACCACGACCAGCTCGAGCGCGTCACGGGCCGCGTACCGGTCTTGCGCGACGACGAAGGCCACCTCCTGGCCCTGAAATCTCACCTTGTCGGTGGCCAGCACGGACTGCACGTCAGCCGAGAGCGTCGGCATCCAGGCCAGGCCACGCTCGGCCAGGTCCTGGCCGGTGATCACGGCCTCGACCCGGGGGTGCGCGCGTGCGGCGGTGGCATCGATCGAGACGATCCTGGCGTGCGCGAGCGGGCTGCGCAGGATCGCGCCGTGCAGCATGCCGGGCCGGGTGATGTCGTCCACGAACGTCCCCAGGCCGCGGATCAGCCTGGCGTCCTCCTTGCGCGGCCGCGGCCCGTAGGCGCCCGCGGCGATCACGTGATCACCTCGGCGTCGTCGTCGCCGTGCTGGTTCGGGAGGACCCCCTGCAACCCCCCGCCGCTGCGCGCTTGAGCCTCGTACTCGCTGGCCCAGCGGACTGCCCTGACGATGTTCTCATAGCCGGTACACCGGCAGATCTGGCCGGAGATTGCCTCGCGGATCTCCACCGGCGTCGGATCGGGATTGCGGTTCAGCAGCCACCGGGCGGTCATCATCATGCCCGGCGTGCAGAACCCGCACTGCAGCCCGTGGCACTGCGCGAAACCGCGCTGGACCGGGTCGAGTTCACCGCCCCTGGCGAGTCCCTCGACGGTGACCACCTGGCGGCCGTCGGCCATCGCCGCCAGCACGGTGCAGGACTTCACCGGCGTCTCGTCCAGCCAGACCACGCAGGCTCCGCAGTTGGAGGTGTCACAGCCCCAGTGCGAGCCGGTCAGCCTCAGCTCGTCCCGCAGGAAGTGGATGAGCAGCAGTCGCGGCTCGACCTCGCGGTGGTGCTCCGAGCCGTTGACGGTCACCGTGATCCTCATGCCGCGTATCCATCAGCCGCAGCGTTCTCGCGAGCGCGCCGGACGGCCGTCCGCAGCACCCTGGTTGTCAGCTCGCGCGCCAGGTGTCGCTTGTAGTCGGCCGGACCTCGCTGGTCGGAGACCGGCCGGCAGTTCTCGGCCGCGATCTCGCCCGCCCTGGCGAGCACGTCGTCGACGGCCGGACGGCCGCGCAGGTAATCCTCGGCCTCCGCGGCAGCGAAGTGCCTGGCTCCCACGGCCGTCAGCCCGATCCCCGCGTCGACGATAGTGTCGCCGTCCAGCCACACGGCGGCGCCCGCCGCGCCCACCGGCCAGTCGCCGACACGCCTGGCCACCTTCAGGTACGCGCTGCCGCTGATGCCTGCGAGCGGCACCCGGATCTCGGTGAGCACCTCGGCCGGCCCGACGACCGTCTCGTACGGGCCGGTGTGGAACTCCCTGGCCGACACGGTCCTGATTCCCTCGATCCCGCTGGTCACCATCGTTCCCTTGAGCGCGGCGAACGCGGCCGACAGATCCTCCGACGGGTCCGCCTGGCACAAGGACCCGCCAATCGTGCCCCAGTTCCGCACGATCGGATCGGCTATGACCTGCTCTGCGTCGCGCAAGATCGCGAAGTACCGTCCGACCGCCGGCGACTCCAGCAGATGGACGTGCCGGGCAAGCGCGCCGATGCGCAGCTGCGCGTCAGTTACGGTGATGTGGCAGAGGTCGGTGAGTCCGTTGATGTCGATCAGCACTTCTGGCTGGACCAGGCGCAGTTTCATCATCGGGATCAGGCTGTGCCCGCCGGCCAGGATCTTGGCCCCGGGTCCGTACCGGGCGAGCAGGCTCAGGGCATCCTCAAGGCTGGCAGCCTTCTCGTACTCGACGTGGGCCGGAACTTGCATGCTCCCTCCCTCGCCAGAGACCGCCACCCGTCCCGAGTGTACGGGCGCGTCCGGGCCCCGCCGGGGAGAGTCACACTGGACGGTGTCATGACACTTACTCAGCTCAACGCATTCGTCCTGGTGGCCCGCCTCGGCTCGGTGACCGCAGCGGCCAGCGCGCTCGGCGTCAGCGAACCGGCGGTCTCGCAGGCGCTCACGGCGCTGCGCCAGCACCTGGGCGACCAGCTGATCTCTCGCGGCCCGGCCGGCATGACCCTGACGCCTGGCGGCTCGCGGCTGCTGCCGACGGCCTCGCAGATCGTGGTCCTGGGGGCCGAGGCCCACGCCGCGGTCCGGGCCGCCCAGGGAGCGCCCGAGCAGTTGCGCGTGGTCGCCACCTCCGCCTTCGCCGAATTCGTGTCGGGCCCGCTGGTCGACGCGTTCACGCGGCGATTCGCGGGCGCTCTGGAAGTGTCGGCAGGCGTGGCCACCTCCAGTGAACTGCCAGTCCTCGTCGCCAACCGCCTGGCCGACATCGGCATCGGCCCGGCTGTGCCCGGTGACCTCGCGCTGCCAGTAGTCAGCGAGCCGATCTTCAAGTACCGGCTCGTGGCCGTAACCGGGGGCCACACTCGCCCTCGCGGGCCGGCCAGGCAGTGGCGCTGGCTCGTGGATCCGGCGGGCGCCGACCCCGGCAGCGAGACGGGCAGGCTCCTGGCGCAGCTGGGCGTCGCCGAGAGCAATATCGGGTGTTCCCGAGCCAGACTGCCGCGTGGGCGGCCGCGGCCGACGGGA